>JAADYV010000180.1 GCA_010092855.1 Chloroflexota bacterium
GGCAGCCAACATCGAACTGGAGAAGCTGAGCCGCGCCAAAGACGAGTTTGTCTCCAACGTGTCACACGAGCTGCGTACCCCCATCACCGGGCTGATCATGCGCCAATACCTGCTGCGCCGCCAGCCCCACAACCTGGAACAACACCTGGGCGTGATCGAGCGTGAAACCCGCCGTCTGGAACACACCATCGAAGACCTGCTGCGCCTGTCCCGGCTGGACCAGGAACGGGTCGACGTGAACCTGGCTCCGGTCGACCTGAACCAGTTGGTTGAGGAGTATGTTTTTGACCGCAAGATGCTGGCCGAGCAACAGGGTTTGACGCTTTCCTACGCAGGCCAGGCCTCCCTGCCACCAGTGCTGGCGGACGCAGGGCTGCTGGGCCAGGCATTGAGCATTGTGCTGACCAATGCGCTGAACTACACCCCCCCCGGCGGTGATGTGCGCATCCGCACCTGGACCCAACATTCCGAGGGGCAAGACTGGGCGGGCTTCAGCGTCAGTGATACCGGCCCAGGCATTCCGCCCAACGAACAGGACCGGTTATTCGAACGCTTTTTCCGGGGCAGCGTCGGGCGCGAATCACAAACACCAGGTACAGGATTGGGCCTGGCCATTGCCAAAGCGATTGCAGACCGGCATAATGGACACATCACAGTCGAGAGCGAAGGGATTCCTGGGCGGGGAACAACATTCAGTATCTGGCTGCCAGTTGAGGAGTAATCAACTGGCGAGACTGCTGCTGGTGGATGATGAGCGCGATATTCTGGAATCCCCTGGACCTGATCCTGTCCACTGAGGGGCATCAAACACAAGCCCTGGAATCGGCGCAAGCAGCCCTGGAAATGTTGCTGAACGGGGATGACAACAGATCAGACCTGGTGATCACCGATGTGTTGATGCCAGGGATGAGTGGTTTGGAGTTATCGGATATGATGCATCGCAGTCCGGCCTACACCGATCTTCCGGTGTTGTTCATCAGTGCCAGCGTGACGCCCGATGTGGAAACCGAGATTGCACAGATGGAAGGGGTAACGTTTTTGCGCAAACCCTTCCAGGTCGATGAACTGTGTTCGCTGGTGAACCGGTTGTCCCAGGCGAACTAGGTCGCGCGCACCATCGGGCCAGGGCTGGCCGCATCTCGCCTATCACCACCGACCGCCTCACACCTGCCGGGGACCCCAAATGGAGTCACCCAGTAGTGTTTGTGTCGGGAACATGGTCTGGGGCGAGGTCTGGCTGGGGCACAGGTCCGCGCTGGCCAGAAAACGCCTCGACCACCGGGTCCACGTTCAACACCGTCAGCGGCTGACCTTCAACCACGACCGTCGAAAACACCAGCCAGGACGCCACGTCGTCCAGGGGAGACGCCTGCTCCAGCTCTGGGGGAACAGCCAGGGTTTTAGCCCCAAACAGAATGGGCCAGGTCAGCAGTTCAATGTGGCGTTCCACTACCGCCTGGACGATCACATGCCGGTGTCCGCTGTCGCGTGGTGCCAGGTGTCTGGCGCTGTCCATCGTTGAGGGCTGCCCGCGCAGCAAGGCGGCGAGATCGATCACAGTGATCAAACGGTCGCGCCACCGGCTGACCCCCTGTACAAAACAGGGTGTAAACGGAAGTGCGGTCGGGGGTGGCAGTTGGCCCACCTCCAGGACCTGGGGCAGTGGCAGGGCCAAGGCGATGTAGGGCATCCCAGGCACCGCAAACTGGAACAACTGCAGCGCTCCCGCATGACCATTACCCGGCATAGTTCACCTCCACGACCAGATCGGGACGCACCGCGCGCAGCCGGTCCACCAGCCGGGCCACGTCAACGACCGGCAGCAGCGTATCGTCCACACTGATCAGCGTTTCGAACGGGCAGCCGGTCAGCGTCACCAGGTACGGCAGATCATACAACGCTTCTGGCTCCACACTGTGGATGGCGTGGATAGTGTCCACCAGCAGCGCACAGCTTCCGGATGGGGTCGCGACGACAATGGCGTAACGCTGCGGGGCGGCGGGCGGGGAGGTATCCTGCTGCACGTCTCCGCCAAACAGGAAGCCGAGGTCCACCGTTGGCACCGTGTCGCTGCCGGTGTCTGCGGATGAAATGGCGCTGGCGGCAGCAGATGGCGTAGGGGTGGAGGCCATTTCAGGATGCGCCGTCTGCTGCACAGCCAGCACGACATGCATTGATATTGCAAAGTTCTGCCCGGCGACTTGCACCGGCAAATACCGTCGCAGCCGTGTGTCGCTCATCGGACAACCTGCCTTGCGCGTTGGGTTACGCGCAGCAACTCCTCCAGCAACTCGTTTTCATGGTAGGGCTTAACCAGGTACCCATCCACGCCCAGTTGGGCCGCGCGGTCCCGGTGTTTGGCTGCCGAACGTGATGTGAGGAAGACCACCGGCAGCGCGCGCAACCCTGGATCACTCTTGATGTGCGCCAGCAGATCGTAGCCATTCATGCGCGGCATCTCGATATCGACCAGTGCCACATCAGGCCGTTCGGCGGCTAGCTTTTCCAGCGCATCAATGCCATCTTTGGCTTTGGTGGTGCGCCAGCCCACACGCTCCAGGAACGACGACACCACGCGGCGGACACTGGGCGAATCGTCGACCACCAACACATGCGGCGGTGTCGGACTCATGTCGGGCCCCGACGCCGTGACCTGGCTGCTGTATTGTCCGGTTTCATCGGCCAGGTATTCGTGGCTGATGATCTCCAGCAGGTCCAGAATCAGGATCACACGCCCGTCACCGGCGATGGTGGCCCCCATCACGCCCACGACCCGGCGCAGGTGGGACCCCAACGACTTGACGACCGCCTCGTGGATGCCGGCCATCTGCTCGACCAGCACCACCGCTTCCTGGTCGCCCAACTCTGTGACCAATCCGTAGCGAGTTGGCGACCCCGATGACTGTGGCCCGCGCACGTAATCCGCCAGGTGGAAGACTGCCAGGTTGCGCCCGTCATAGCGCAGCACGTTTTCGGCAGTTATCTGGTCTAGCAGGTCTTCGTCCAGGCGCAGCACCAGCCCGATTTGTTCCAGCGGAACCGCGAACTGCTGCCCGCAGACCTGGATATACAGCGCGCGCGTGATCGCCAGCGTAACCGGCACCGAAATCGTGAAGGTCGTGCCGCGTCCTGGTTCGGTGTCCACCCGGAGGGTGCCCTGCAAGCGATTGACCGCGCGCCGCACAATATCCAGCCCCATGCCACGCCCGGAGGTTTGGGTAACCGCCTCGGCCATCGAAAATCCCTCGTGGAACAGCAGATCGAGCAGAGCCTGCTGGGTGGGGCGGTCTTCGGGAGCCAGCAGCCCCATGGCGATGGCGCGCTGCCGCACTCCCTGGAAATTGATCCCGCCCCCGTCGTCCGCAAGCTGCACGATCACGCGCCCACGTTCGCGGGTCACGCTCAGCCGCACCAGGCCCTGCGCCGGTTTTTTGGCCGCACGGCGCGCAGCGGGCACCTCGATCCCATGATCAACCGCATTGCGGATCAGGTGCATCAGCGGGTCGGCCAGCGCATCCAGAATCGTCTTGTCGACTTTGGTTTCAAAGCCGGTGATGATCAGGTCAACCGGTTTATCGAGATCGCGAGCAGTGCGGTGCACGGTACGCCGCATCCGGGTTTCGATTTCGTGGAAGGGCACCAGCCGCATTGCCAACAGGTTGTCCTGCAAGTCGCTCGTCAGACGGCGTTCGCGCACCAGGCCCGCGCTCAGGTCATCGACCAGAAAGTCCAACTGGGAATTGATGTCGCCCGAGTCGGCGGCGAGTTCTTCGAGTTCACGCGTGAGCTGGTACAACAGCGAATAGCGGTCCATTTCCAGCGGGTCGAAGACGCCATCACCGCTCCCCAGGCTACGGGCTGCTGGCACAGTGACCTCGATCTGGGCATCGATATCGCTCGCCACGCGCTGCAACCGGCTGTTGGAATAGTTGAGTTCGACCAGCAGGTTCTCCAGGCCGCTCAACAAACGTTCCAGCCCGGCGCGGTTGATGATGACCTCGCCCACGCGGTTGATCAGGATGTCCATATCGGACAGCGGCAGACGCAGCATATCGTCCACACGTGGCGCAGCTTGCAGCGGCGCAAGATCATCGCTGTCGGGCGGTGGCACAGCAGATTTTTCCGGGTGAGGATAGGCATCACCCAGCAGCGCCAGGTATTGCTGATCCACGCCGGTCAGCAATTCACCTGCTGTCGTTGCTTGATCGGCATCCAGCAGACCATCCAGCACATCCGCCGAATCAAACAACAGCTCGATGACGGTGCGAGTCAGTTGGCCTTGCAACTCACCTTCACCCGTCAGCACCAGCTCGAATGCTTCTTCCATCAAATGCGCCAGGTGTGCCATTTGCGTCAGGCCAACCGAAGCCGCTGCGCCCTTTAACGTATGTGTCACCCGGCGCATGTCGCTGATCATGGCGGTATCATCCGGTTGGGTGCGCAGGTGTTCCAGGCCGCGTTGAATGGCTTCATTGTGTTCGTGAGCTTCCAGCGCGAACACCTCGAGCAATTCGGGCGGCAGATCGGCTAGCCTGCCAGCAGAAGGTGCAGACTCAGCGCTACGATGCGGTGGTGGTGTAGGTTGTGTTCGAGCCGCTGCCCCGTTGTCGCCATCGGGTTCGGTAGCATATTCGGCATCATCCGACGCATCCAGGCGGGCGTCGATCTCGTCCAACAAAACCGCAAGCTGCTGGAATTCGTCGGCACTCAGCGGTTTATCGCTGCTGGCCATGGTGCCCACACAATCGACAAGCGCACCGGCCAGGTGCTCGATCTCATGCAATTCCAACATGCCCGCGCCACCATACAACACACCGGCATGCTGCAGAATGGTTTGTAACTGGGACGCATCCTCGCCGGAGGCAGCCAGAGCTGCACGCATGTTTCGAACGTAGTTGCGCGCCTCGGCGATAAAGCCTGTCAGAAATTCAGGCATCGTGGTTTCCCCATTCAGATGCTAAGTATTGTGTTCTTCGACACTACGCTACTCTCTGGCGCTCTTCCGGTTGGGATGGCGTGAGGGCAGTGCCCGCGCGACGTCTGCTGGCGCCGCCCTCACTCGTTAGCCGCCCAAAGGCCGCCCTTATTGGCTGCGGTGGGCGCGTCCATCTCCCATCAGAGTCGCGTGATCGTCAGTACTGTGGCCGTTCCCCGCGCCGTTGCCGCTAGAAAGGCCAAACGCCGCCACCGAGTGCTGCAGGCCGCGCAGCAGCCCGGTCAGCGTCTCCATCGAGGCGCTGGTTTGAGTGGCGGTGGTTTCGGACGATTCCTGAATGAGCGTCACCATCCGGTTCACCAAGTGGCTCAGCTCGCTCATGCGGTCACCGGCTTGCTGCGCCAGTAGCGACCCGTCGACGACCTCGCGGGTGGACTCTTCGATGCTGACTACGGCTTCGTTGGTTTCCGATTGGATGCTCTTCACCAGGTTTTCGATTTCGCGGGTCGCGCCAGCGGCACGCTCAGCCAGCCGCTGCACTTCTTCAGCCACCACCGCGAAGCCGCGCCCGGCTTCACCGGCGGCTGCCGCCTGAATCGAGGCGTTGAGCGCCAGCACCGTCGTCCGGTCGGAAAGCTCCTCGATGAAGCGGACGACTTCACTAATCTCCTGCGACACTTCACCCAGCCGCTTGATGCGCCGCGCCGTTTCCTGCGTGTTATCGCGGATGCGCTGCATCGCGGCCACCGTCTGGTGCACTGCCTGGTCACCTTCTTGGGCCTGGTTGGCCGCTTGTTCGGCCACTTCCGCCGATTGGGTCGCCTGGTCAACCATCATCTGGATGACGTCGGTCATGGATTCCGAGGCGTTGGTCACCTGCGCCGCCGCCTGTTCCACACTGGTGATAATGCTGCGCTGGTCGCTGATGTCGCGGATGATGGTACCCGTCGCCTGCGGCTCACCGACTTTATCCCAGATGAGCACGTAGACCTGGTGTACCGGGATGCGGGTGCCGTCGCGGCGCTGGATGACCGTCTCGCCGGACCAGATGCCATCGCGCATCGCGGTCGGCAGATATTCTTCGTGCACCTTGCGGCGTTCTTCCGTCGGGTAGAGATCGTTGACATTGACCTGGGTAGTCTGGAGATCGTAGCCAACCATATCCTGCCCCGCCTGGTTGATGTAAACGATCTCGCCTTCCAGCGTCGCATAACCCGCGAAGTCGTTGAGATTGTCCAGGATGGCAGTCTGGCGCGACATCTGTTCCATCAGTTCCTCGCGCTGGGCCTCGGCCTCTTTACGTTCGGAGATGTCGCGGAAGTCTTCCACCACGCCGATGATCTCGCCAGTGGGGCCATAGAAGGGCGTCGCCGTGATGATGGTCGGCACCGTCGAGCCATCCGGGCGGATCTTCTCGACCTCGCCCTGGATGTAGGTGTCGCCGCGCAGGATGCGCTTGAGCGTACAATCCTCGGAATTGCACAGGTCACTGCCGAAGGTGTCGTAACACTTGGCGTGCAGCGTCTCGCGCATCGAAACGCCGGTCATGGCCGCCATCGGGCTGTTGGCACGCACGACGTCGAAGTTCACGTCAATCAGGCGCATACCGTCCGCCGCCGTGTTGAGGATTTGCTCAATCTCGGCCTGGCGCTGTTTTTGCTCGGTGATGTCGCGCATGATGGTACCCGCCGCGAAAGGATTACCATCGTCGTCGCGGATGAGCACCAGCGTCTGGTGCACCGGGACAATCGCCCCGTCCTTGCGCATAATCTCCGACTCACCGGACCAGGTGCCATGTTCGATCATGGTCGGAATACCCTCTTCGTTGACCAGTTTGATGGCGGCGGGCGAGTGGAAGTCGGGGATAACCAGTTGGGTGAAGTCTGCCCCTTCCCGTCCAACCATGCGCAACCCGGCTTCGTTGAGGTAGAGGGTCTGACCGGTTTCCAGGCTGGCATACCCCGCGAAGTCGTTGAGGTTGTCCAGAATGGCGGTCTGGCGGGCCATCAGCGCGAACAGCCGGGTGCGCTCCGTTTCCGCATACTGCCGGTCGAAATACGCACGCAGTGTTTCGGCCAGCGAGTTGATGAGGTCGCGTTCCTCTTGCAGGAAGGGGCCTTCCGCCGCTTCGGGCCGTTCTTCCAGGTAGGCTACTTCGATCACGCCGCGTGTGCCGTCGGACGTTTCAAACGGCGCGCGCAGCATCCATCGCGTCCGAGCGAAATTCGGCGTCTGCACGTCGTGCGCACCAAAAGCCACCCGCCCCGCCGTAATGTCCGGGTACTGCCAGGCGGACGGCAACAGTTCGGCCACATCGGCCAGCAGTTCGGCGGTGGAGGCGCGGCCTTCCTGCACAATACGCGAAACCTCGTGCAACGCCGTCAGTTCTTTCACACGTTCGGCCAGGTTGGTCTCAGCTTCGGTCAGCAGGTCGGTCAGCAGGTCGAGCAGACTGTTGACCCCGTCGGCCAGTTGGCCTAACTCGTCCTTGCTATAGATGCGCGCGCGGGTTTGGAATTCACCGATACGTACATCGTCGAAGACCTGCTGGACCTCATTGACCTGCCGCGAGGTGATGAAGGCAATTGCCACCGCCACTCCCGCCGCCAGCAGCCCGGCGATAGCGGTCACCAGCAGGGTCGAGCGCTGTTGTTCGCGCGCCGGTTCCAACACCTCGGATTCGTCGATTTCGGCCACCAGCGCCCAGGTCAGCCCGGCATTCTCAATACCTTCTACCGGCTCCTGCACCACCA
>JAADYV010000181.1 GCA_010092855.1 Chloroflexota bacterium
ATCTGGTCTGTCCGCTGCGGGGGCAATGATCCGATGTATTCACCGAGCTGCGTTTTGGCTACGGTGGATACTTTCGACACCTCGACGACACTTGGCCGGGGCAGGTTCCCATCACCGGCTTCGAGCAGCACATTGCCGGGTAAGTTTGCCCGCTTGGTGTTGGATGTCACCGCACACGTCACGACTGTATCGACGCGGCTGTGGTTCAAGACGTTTTCCTGAATGACCACGTGCGGATGCGGAATACCGGGTTCCGATTCGGTCGGACCGGTTAGCTGTACCCAGTAGACATCCCCTTGATTGATGACCGGGCGCACACCTGTGACGTGTGTTGTTTTCGCGGTTTCGTGTTCAGACGTTCCTGCTTGCATGTTCGAGCCAAGAGGGTCTTCGTAGCTGCTGACAAAACTTTCAATCGCAAGCTCAACCAACTGGCGGCATGAGATATTGAGGCGCTGCGCCAGGGTTTCTGCCTGTTTGAATAATGTCTCCTGAATGGATACCGATGTGGTTGGTGTTGTAGTCACTGGCAAAACCTTTCCGTGCAGAACACAAACGGGCACCCCTGGAGGTGCCCTGGTTGTTTCAAGACCATGTCGCAGCGTGCAGCCGCATCTGGGCGAAAGCCGGTTATCCTTCGAGTTCGTTCAGGCGTGCTTCCCACTTGGCATACAGCCGCTCGTAAATGCGCTCCGAAACCTCGCCCGAAATCAGCTTGGCGTCGAGTTGGTCCAGATAGGCGCGGATTTCGTCCGGGGTTTGCGGGACGGCGGCGGCTTCACCTTCTGGTGCCGCAACCTGGTTGGGCTGGGTCGGTGCGTCGCTCTGGCCCTGGTCCATCATGCGCTGCATCATCTGCATCATCAACATCTGCTGCTGCTGTTGCAGAGCGGATTGCTCCGGGTTGAGCGCAGCGCCGACTTGCTGCCCCACGCCAAGGCCAACCCCTGCGCTGGCCAGCCCGCCCCCCATACCGGGGTTCTGCGCGGCGGCGTCCGCCACTTCCAGCCGACGAATGCGCTCGTAGGTCTCGAAATCGACATAATTACGCAGTTCTTCTGTGCCAATGTCTTTTGCAGTGAAGGGCTTGGCCTCGAACGCCTTGATGCGCATCCCGATCTGTGCGAACTGCTCGTTGAGCCTGGCCAGCGCTGCGCCTTCCAGGTCCGAGAGCAGGCGGTTGGCGTCCATCACGCTTTCCGCGCCCGACGATGACAGCAGCGTGGCGACTTCGCTGAGCAGCATGGACTGGATACGGTCACGAATATCGCCCAGGCGCAGTAGCGGTTTCCCAACCCCGTACTGCTTCACAAAGCGCACCGGGTCATCCACGCCAATATCGATCACGCCATGTGTGATCAACAACACCACGCCCACCCCGCGTCCGGGGGTTTCCAGCACAATCGGCGGGTTGGTACCCCAGGGCACCTGTGGCATGTCTTTCATGTTCACGAAAAACAGGTCGGCGGTGAATGGGTTGCGTCCGCTGGTGATGAAGCCCAGCATACCGGACAGAATCGGCAGATTGGCCGTACTCAGCGTGTGCATACCAGGGCCCAGCGCATCCAGCACCTGCCCGCCGCGCACAAAGACTGCCACCTGGCTTTCCTGCACGATCACCTGCGACCCCATGCGGAAGTCACCACCGCCACCCTGCGGCTCGCGGTAGACTAGCTCATCGTCCATGACGTTGACATGATCAACGACATCAATAATTCTCGGCATCAGTTTTTCTCCTTAACCTTGAGCGTAGAACCTACGTGATGCCCTTGAGCACGTTATCGCGCAGGCTGTAGGCATCGTTGGCTTCGAGCGTCATCACATCCAATTCCCGGATCACTTCGGTCACACCTTCGCCGCTGAGCGCAGCTTGCTGCAATGCATCGATCTTGCTCCGGAACATTTCCATGTAGTTTAGCATGGCCTCGTCAAAAGCGTAGACAACAGCCAGGTCATCGGCATCAACCTTCACCGCGTCAAAAAAGCCCGAATAACCCGGCGAGTCAGTTGCGATCCGGTCAATCAGGGTCTGGAACTTGGTCTTGATGCTGCGCGTTTTGCTCATGTATTTCAGGCCGCCCTCGTCCAACAGCAGCTTCTCGACTTCGACCAGCCGGTTGAGCGCCATCTTCATCTGTTCCGCGACATGCTCACGCATCAAACGATCCGCTTGCCGCCGTGCAGTCATTTCCATATAGCCGCCAAAGCCCGGCAGCCGCTTGAAGAGCTTTTCGGTTGGCCCGCGCTGGCGTATGATCCGGGTGTACAGGTCTTCCATGCTTCGCTTTCTCCTCGCATGTGATTGATCGAGATTATTCACCATGTGCGTCTGGCTAAAAGCATACAACAGAGCCACACGCTGCACAAACCCATATTTTGGGAGGAATTCCCCGCTGACTGCTGTTCGCGTGGCATGGTATAATCGTGGTGGAGGGAACATATGGGTGCCAAACAACAAGGCGCAGACGCTACCAATGGACGGTGGTTGGCGATTCCGCGCACGCTCTGTTTTATCACGCACGGCGATGATATTCTGCTACTCAAGCGCGGGGAACACAAGCGTGTTTTCCCCGGTGCTTATAACGGCGTGGGGGGGCACCTCGAACGCGACGAGGACCCGCGCAGTGGCGCGATCCGCGAGATGCGTGAGGAAACCGGCCTGGAGGTGAACGGGGTGCGGTTTTGCGGCGTGATCCATGTCGATGTTGGGCATACGAACGGCATTCTGGTGTTCGTCTTCACTGCCGAGGCCACCTCCCGCGATTTCACACCCAATGAGGAAGGTACACTGAACTGGGTGCCGCGTACCCAGGTGCACACCCTGCCGCTGGTCGAAGACCTGCCGTTGCTTATCCCCCTGATCTTCGATGGTATGTTGGAAGGGAAACCGGCAGCGCTGCCCTTTTTTGCCCACACCCGGTACGATGCCGACGACCGGCTGGTCATGCGCTTCGCATGATATACCGCCGTGTTACCTGGCGGAGTTGTTGTCGTCGCCACCAACATCGACCCATGTGTCACCTGACGCTATTTCCGGTTCGCTGGTTGTGGTAGTTTGAGCACCAATTTCACCCGGTGAACGCAGTTGTGTACGCCCGCCATCGTAGGGCAAGTGGATAGTAAAGGTGCTGCCCTGGCCTGCTGTGCTTTGTACCGTAATCGCGCCACCGTGACTCTCGATGATGTGTTTGGCAATGGCCAGCCCCAGTCCCACTCCATCGAACAGGTGATCGCCAATGCGCTCTGTGCGTTCGAACCGTTTGAACAGGCGCGGCATAAACGCTTCAGAAATACCTACCCCTTCGTCAATGAAATCCACATCGACACCTTTAGCGAGCTGCCGGGCCATAACCGTCACATCGCCCCCGTCCGGGCTGAACTTGATCGCGTTTTCCAGCAGTTCGTTGAACGCGCGCACCAGGCCGTCCGGGTCCGCCTGAATAGCAGGCAAGTTGGGTGGCACTTCGATCTTGATGTATGTATTCTGGTCCTCAGCGTCGTCACGCAGGTCGTCGGCCACCACGTCCAGCAGCGCGCGGACGCTCACCGGGCGCAGCGACGGCTCGATCAGCTCCTGCTCCTGCACAAACAGCAGGTCATTCACTAGGCTGATAACCCGGTCTAGGTTGGTGCGGATTTTGCCCAGGCTCATCTGCAGCGCCGGGCCGGTCATCATCCCTTTCTCAACCAGTTGCATATAGCCACTTGACGATGCCAGTGGTGTACGCAACTCGTGGGCCAGTGTAGTCAGGAACTCGGTGCGCAGTTCTTCCTGGTGCCGCAGCTCATCATAGGCGGCTTTGATCTCTTCCTTCTGCTGCCGCATTTCTTCCAGCGCCGTGGCATCATTGGCCCGCATCCGCTGGATGAGCGTGCGCACAATATCAAGCATCATCGCCGGGTTTGACTGGATCGCTTGCTGAAACGAAGCCTTGTCGATCTCCAGCACCGTCACATCGGACAAGGTCCGGACGTTGGCGCTGCGCGCTTCTTCCTGCAATAAAGCCATTTCGCCGAAGTATACGCCGGGGCCGCCGGTGCGCAGTTGGCGTTCCTCATCGGCCATGAAGCGCTTGGTAAATTCCACCGTACCCGCGCCAATGATGTAAAACTTGTCTTCGAAGGCCCCTTCGCGGCAGATCAACTCCCCACTACCAAACGCGCGTTCCTGTGTCATCTCGGCCAGGGGACGCAACGCCTCTTCAGCCAGGTCCGGGAAAGCTTGCCGGAGTATTGCCACAGTATCAAATGCCGTCATTGGTTTCACCTCCAACACGTCTACGGTCATTTGTGGCCCAAAATCCACATTCGCGCAAGTTCCCTGGTTTCTGTTCCGTTTAGCTCGTGTGGACAAATCGGCTGTAACGCCAGGAATTTGCTTTTTTTCCCGAAATCAGACTACACTTCTGAGCATGTTGCCGCGTCGAAAGCTCCTTTCCTACCGCTGGTCGCTGGTTCTGGTCATGTTGTCGCTGCTGGCCGGGGTTTTTGCGATCCCGATGGCGGCGTTTTCGGCCTTGCAAGACTCGACGTTGTCACCCACACCCGAAGTGACTGCTTCCCCCTTTTCGCCCCCCGCGAACCCGACGCTTACGGCGCGCACCGTCGAACTATATGGTTTGTTTGAAGTGGTATTCGAGGTACCGGGCAGCTACGATAATCCATACGATCCAGGCGAGATTGACGTTGTAGGCGTTTTTTCGCCCCCGGACGGTAGTCCCCCGCTGACGGTACCCGCGTTTTATATGCAGCCCTGCCTGGACGGTTCCGGCGTCCCCGTGTCTGGTATGGCGTTCGAATGGCACTTGCGCTTCACGCCGAACCAGGTGGGCACCTGGAGTTACACTGTTCAGGTGCGCCAACCGGACGATGAACTGACGATCCTGGCCGATGAGTTCGAGGTGGTGCCGTCATACCGGCCTGGATTTATCCGCACCAGCGCCAACCCGCGTTATTTTGCCTTCGAAAATGGATTACCCTATTTCCCCGTCGGGCATAACCTGGCTTGGTCCTGGAATGGCGTCGACGAATACGAACAGTGGCTGGACGACCTCAGCACAGCGCAGGCGAATTACGCGCGCCTCTATGTCGACGTGCCCTGGTTTATCGGGCTGGATTGGCCGGGTCCTGCTGGGAATTACGATGCGGCCCAGGGGGCGGCCTGTCGTCTGGACCGGGTCTTGACGCTCGCAGAGGAGCGCGGCATCTATTTGCAGTTGACGCTGGTCTGGCACCAGTCGTTCGCGCCCGCGCCCGATGCTCCACCGCTTGATATTCCGGCTGGCGCGGCCTTGCCACCTATCGAAACTGGTTGGAATGACAATCCATTTAACGAGGCCAACGGCGGCCCGCTGACTGGCCCCTCGGCGCTGTTTTTTGACGCCCATGCGCGCGCTTTGCTGCAAAACCGGATGCGGTATGTGGTGGGGCGCTGGGGTTACAGCCCCAACGTTTTTGCCTGGGAGATAGTGGACCAGCTCGACAACATGCAGGGCTATACGCCAACGCGCGCTGAAACCTGGTTGCAGAATACCATCACCGACCTGCGCGCCATTGACCCCTACGATCACCTGGTGACTGCGGGGACGCGCCAGCCCGTGCCCGAACTCTGGCAATTGCCCGAACTGGACTTCATCCAGGTGCACTATTACCAAAACCGACCCCAGGAAAACAACGCGGACCAGGTGACTGGCGTGCTAAATGCCCTGAGCCAGGCGTTTGCCTACACCGACGGCCCGGTGCTGTTGTCCGAGTTTTCGCTCAATCCCTACTACGCGCCGCTGGACGATGATCCGCTGGGCGTGCACTTGCGCAACACCATCTGGGCGTCGGCCCTGTCAGGCGCAGCCGGGGGCGCAATGACCTGGTGGTGGGACGCTTACGTTGCCGAAGGTGACCTGTACCGCATCTATACGCCGCTGAGCATCGTCAGCCGGGGCATTCCCTGGAACTCGCCGGACCTCCAACCTGTGCAGGTGGGTCTGATCGCCGATACCCCTGTTGCCACCAGCGCGCTGCGGGTCGCAGACTTCAACCGCGAATTTCTGGATACGTCGCCGCCGGATACAATCTATCGCCTGACAGCCGACGGGGCTGTGCCCTCGACCGGCCAGTTATCGAGCTATCTTTACGGCGCGGCCAACGCTGATCTCAGCCGTCCGCAGACCTTCGTTATCACGCCGCCGGGCGCTGCCCAGCTTCGGATAGCGGTGCGGCGCGTGTCGTCAGATAACCCCGCCACGTTGGTGATTACCGTCGACGGTATTGAAACCACGCGCGTGGACTTCAGCCCATCCAGCCGGGACATCGTGGTGACGGTGCCGCTTTCCGCTGGAGAACATACCGTTGTGCTGGACAATCTCGGTGCGGACTGGCTCGAACTAGACTATATCGAGGTAACCAACTACCGGACACCGGTGCGCGTATTGGCGCTTGCGGATCGAAGCCGGGGCACGTTCCTGGCTTGGGCACACCACCGCGACTATGTCTGGACACTGGCCAATGTCGGCGTCCGGCCCGAAGCGCTGAGTTTCAGCCTGTCCGTGCCCGATATGCCGCCGGGTGTCTATCGCGTGACCTTTTGGGATACTACCACTGGGATCGCACTGGGTGAAGAAGAGATTACGCTGGACGAAGACAATGGTGGCCCGCTGCGCATTAGCCTGTTGCCGATTTCGTCCCAACTGGCGATCAGCGCACTGCGCATCGCTGGGCCGCAGATCGAAGCCACGCCTATTGACGGGACACCCGTTGCCACGCGCACGCCGCTGCCCAGCCCGACGCTGACTGCTTCCAGCGCGCCGGAACCCAGTGCGACTCTGTCGCCATCGCCGTCACTCACGTTGTCGCCGACTGCATCAGCGACTGTTACCCCCTCCCCATCCGCGACATCGTCCCCAACGTTGTCTCCGACGCCAACCACTGAGCCAACGGTCACCGAGGAACCCACTGTTGACGAGCCGGAAGCGACTGTGACGCCTTCACCAACCCGGACTCCGCGTCCCAGCCGGACGCCCTCCCTGACATCGACGAATACTCAGACGCCATCGCGCACGCCTTCCAATACGCGCACCCCACGCCCCTCGCGCACACCGTCCAATACCCCGACGCTGACCAGCACGCGCACGCCGCGTCCTAGCCGGACACTTACGCCAACGCGCACCTCTACTCCGACCCTGACGCGCACGCCTTCCAACACGCCGACCCCGACCAACACGCTTGTACCTTCCAAAACCCCGGACCGATTGGAAGATCTGCTGGACGAGTACTTCAGTGGCATCGCTACCTATACACCGTCTCCGCCGCCGCTGCCCTAAACCAGCCCTGGCCGCATGTAACATAAAAAACTCGCCCGGATGGACGAGTCTGAGGTTTGTTGCAGGGCTTCTTCTTGCGCACACATCAAGTTCTTGCGCGTAGTCGGAAGTGCCTATTCTTCTTGCATCATGGCCTGCAGCGCCAGGTATGCCGGGCGTGGATTACCCGCTGGGTCCAGCAGACCCCACAGGCATTGCTCGCCCGATACGCCAACCACCTGGCACAGGTTCAGGTTCCAGACAAACATGGGGCCGACGTAGCCTAGCTCGCTGCCCAGTTGGAACGCACGCGTCACGTACTGCGCCTGCTCGTCCATGGTGGTGAATTCCACGAAACCCAGGCTTTCTGGCGGCGTGATGTTTAGGCCGTCGTTGGAACCCCAGCCGAACTCGGTCGCCCAGATGTAGGTGCCGCCGTCGTCGTTCTGCCGCATGATCTCACGGTAGTCGTTGAGCGTCTGCTGGAAGAAGAAGCTGGGGTGATCGTCCCAGCCCGGCACCGTCGGGCGCAGGTTACGGCAGCAGGTGCTGTCCGGTGGGTTGGCCCAACCGTTGGGATGTGCGCCGATTGCGTCCGAGAAGTCCGCCAGGCCTGCTGCGTACATCTGGTGCAAATACACCCGGTCATCAATAGCGCCCACACCATCGTTGACACCGGTGGGGGCCAGCCCTGCCGACACCACGATCGCTGCCGGGTCCGCCTGTTTGATGGCGTTGTAGGACAGGCCAAGCAGCGCAACGTAGTCGGCGGCACTCAAACCGCGCGCGGTAGTCCATGAGCGTTGCAAGTTCGGCTCGTCCCAGATTTCGTAGGCATCGACGACCCCGGCATAGCGCGTAGCTAGTTCGCCCATGAAGTTGGCGAAAGTCTGGTAATCGGTGGGCGGACCTTTGTCCACGCTGGTGTCACGCGCCCAGGTCGGCGCCCCCGACACCGTCAGCAGAATGTTGAATCCTGCCTCGTCCATCGCGTCAACCATCGCATCCAGCGGTTCCCAGTTGATGTTTCCCGCCGAGGGTTCGTACAGGCCCCATTCGATGTCTTGCTTGACCCAGGTGACGTTCAGGTTACCAGCAGACTCCAACACCTGTGGCATGTCCTGGTTGGGCAGGTAAATGTGCAGTCCGTAGGCGAACCCAACGGTTTCCGCCTGGCTCTCAACCGGGCCGGTAGGCGCAATCGGCTCAACCGCGATTGGCGCTGCTTCAGTTTCGGTTCCCGCATCGCTCTCGGTTGTGGCTTGTGCATCGTCTGCAACAGATGCGTCTTCTGGTTGCGTTTCAGCCTGTGCATCGGGGGGTTGGGTCAGTGGGGCTGTTTGAACCTGGGGCTCCATCACCAGCGCGGTCGGGGGCGGAATGCGAATCTCTTGCCCCACGAAAATCAAACTGGGAGTCGTGATGCCGTTATACTGCGCCACAATCGCCGTCAACAGGTTGTATTGCAGCGAAATGCGGAACAGGTTTTCGCCCGGTTGGACAACATGCACGATCTCACCGGTGACCGGGGGCTGAGGTGGCATCTCGTCGGATGAAGGGATGGCCAGCACCTGGCCTGTGCGGATCAGGTTTGGGTTAGAAATATTGTTCGCCAGGGCAATGGCCTCAATCGTAGTCCCATATTGCAAAGAAATCCGGTACAAATTCTCTCCGGCCTGTACCGTGTGCTCGGTGCGCTGCCCGTCGCCATCCTGCGCCAGCGTCGCCAAGCTAGGCACGACCAGCATTACGACCAGAGCCACAATCAACAGTCGCCGTACATGTTGCATAACTAGCCTCCTTATGCGTGGTGACATGATGTCTTGGTTATCGTGAGCTACCCAATGCTAAGCAGGTGGGCTTCTAGGCTTCTCAGCAGTCCGCCCAACGGGAGAAGGCTTGGTATTCGCCACTAGTCCCTGCGACGGGATTTTACAGCGGCTCTACGCCAACCACCTATCTCGTCCCGTCTGACAACCGCTCCACCTTTGTACTCCTGCGCTCCACAGGAGGCGAGTTCAACAGCCTCTCGCAAGTAAGCATAAGTATACTATGGAGCGAGATTAGTGGGCAAAACGCGCTAAAGCATTGGCCAGCCAGCCCTTTCTATCCTCAATCTAAAGTACGGAGCATTTTATATTACAATAGCAATGCCCCTACTTTCATTGTCGCTGCGTCAATGCACCGTTAGAGTCTCGTTCATATTCTACGCCTAATGACTTGCGCAGCGGAATACTATGTACAATACTGATAGACAAAGTAGGCTTAATATTTCGCTTGTGGCGAAAGGGGTCCGGTATGAGATTATCTGTTCGCTTGTTGATTGTGATGGCAGTGGTAGCCATCAGCACACTTACACCCGTTATTGGTCGTCACCAGTCCGCCGAGGCGGGCGTTGTTGGCCCCATCGAAGTTCTTAACCAGTCCTGCTCCGGCGCGACCATCCAGTTCTATTATGATGGGCTAGAAGCCCGTGACCTGTATCTCGACCTGGAACGCGACCAGTTCCGCATCAAGGTCACCAACAGGACCTGCGCCGGCGTCAACTGCACCGGCCAGGTATCCGTGTTCGACATCGCCGAACACTGGCAGGAAGTCCCCGTTGGTTTCCAGTTTGTCACCGTATCGTTGACGTGGCCTGCTGTTTCGCAGGGGAACGGCATCGAAATCTCGGTGGCGCAGTATGACATCAATGTCAGTCCATATCGTTTGGTCGGTAACGAGATCACGACCTTCTACACTTGCTCCGATGCAGGGCCGTGCGCCAACTGTGGTTCGAGCTACCAGCCATCCCAGCCGTACCAACCCTATTATCAACCCTATCAACCATACTACCCGTCCCAACCCGTCTATCCTATCGCCAATCTCTCGATTCAGTGTGCAGGCGATGGCGTGATGGTCACGGCAGGTGGTGCCACGGTGGTCAGTGCCAGTTCCAGCCAGATTGCCGGCCCGTTGATGACCGCGCGACAATCCGGCCAGAACCAGCCGATTGCCTTTGGCGCGGGTTATAGTCTGTGGGCCTTGTCATCCGATGAACTCCAGGCCCATATGGACGCCAATCCGGACGCGACCAAAGTCATCGTACCCTCTAATCTTTGCGGTTCGATCTATACCGCGCCCACCTATCCGACCTATCCGACCTATCCCAGCTATCCGGGCTCCTATCCCTACCAACCGTACCAGCCCTACTACCAGCCCTACCAGCAGCAGCCGCAGTTCCAGCCGATTTACCAGCCTGCCTCGTACTATCCGCCTACCGGGGGCCGTGTGCACGTGGTCCAACCCGGTGATACCCTGTACAGCATCTCGATGCATTACGGCGTGTCCATGCAGTCGATTGCGGCGGCTAACGGCATTTACGATTACAGCACCATCTACATCGGCCAGCAGTTGATCATCCCGTAGGCGCTGCTGCTTCTCAGTTCTCTCCGGTTTTCCGCGAGGGCATCGTTTTCTCGGCGGTGCCCTTTTTGCTTGTGTGTGAGATGGTGCGCTGCGAGGGTGTGTAAGCTCCCGGTTGTGCTGTTCCGCGCCAGTTTTTTGCGCCGTTTTGCATTCGCGCCAACGGGTTTCGATGGGTACAATTCGCGCTGGCTGGTTGGCGATAAGCCAGGTTTGTCTGGTTGTTGTTCAATGAAGCCAGTGGTTTTTGCCAGATACTTTTTGGAATACTGGTACAAAGACAGATACCTATTGCCGCCTATTGCAGGGTGTAATCAGGAGGACGTTTCTCGAATGGCTGTTGTAAAACCGTTTCGCGGCGTGCGTTACAATCCCGCTCGCTTCGACTCATTGCAGGTTGTAGTGGCGCAGCCCTATGACCGGATTACTGAAAAGCTCCAGGAAGAATACTACACGCTCAGTCCCCATAACATCGCTCGCATCATCCAGGGCCAGGCTCATGATGGTGACCAACCCACCAACCCGGGCGGCCCTAATGTCTATACACGCGGACGCGCCTATTTCGACGAGTGGCAGGCCGACGGCGCACTGGTTCGTGAGGACCAGCCCGCTTTTTACGCCTATGAGCTGATCTTCAGCGTTGATGGCCAGCAGTTTTCACGACTGGGCCTGATTGCGGCGGTCCAGTTAGTCGAGTTTGACGAGGGCATCATCTTGCCCCACGAGCGCACGCACAGCGGTCCCAAAGAAGACCGTTTGCGCCTGCTGACCGCGCTTGAAGCCAACACCGAACAAATCTTCATTCTCTATCCAGATGCGGAAAACAAGGTGAATGCTCTGATACGTGGGGCCATTGGAGACCGTGCGCCTGATATCGACGTGCGCGAAATCTGGGAGGATGATGTTACCCAGCGTGTATGGATTATCACGGACCCGGATGTGCTGGCGAAGATCGAAGCCAGGTTAGCGCCCATGCGCAACCTGATCATCGCCGACGGCCATCACCGCTATGCCACCAGCCTGACCTACGCCAAGCAGCAGCGTGAACAGTATCCCAATGCACCGGACAACGCGGCTTTCAACTTCTTACAGGCCACGCTGGTCAGCATGGATGATCCTGGCCTGGTGGTGCTGCCCACCCACCGCGAAATCTGCAATTTCACCGGTACCGCGCCCGCCGATATCCTTGCTCGGTCCGCCGAGCACTTTACTGTTAAGCCAGTAGCTGACCTTACGGCTTGCCTGAACGCGGTCAATGCCGGAGTTAATTCGCACACCTACGGATTCTACGGTGGGGCGGATGTCGGCTTCCACGTCCTGACGCTTAAAAGCACGGAGCTGGTTGAACAGCTTATCACCGACGATCACTCGCGGGAGTGGAAATCACTGGCGGTCAGTGTGTTACATAAGATTTTGCTGGAGCAGGTAGCTGAGGTGCCCGCGCACGGCATCGAAGACAAAACCATGATCCGCTACCACCGTGATCCACAGCTTCCGGTGGATAACATCAACGCCGGGAACGGCAACTTTGTATTCTTCGTGCGTCCCACGCGCATGGACAACATCAAGGCGGTGGCGGCGCAGGGCGAGAAGATGCCGCAAAAGAGCACCGACTTTTATCCGAAGGTGATTTCGGGGTTGACGATGCTGCCCCTTAACCCGGACGAAACGCTTTAGTTCCATCGTGTAACAATTTCCTGCCGGGCCGGGTTCCTCTTTTTTACACCTGCCCGGCAGTTTGGGGAGAATTTCACTATGTCTGATAATCCTGCTGTCCGCGCATTGGCACAAGCTACGCTCTATTCAGACGAGAAGCTGTATGTGGTGGTGCACCTGCCACCGCGCGCGATCACGGCGGGTGCGGGTGTCCTGGCCGAGGTCGCAGCTCCATTCAGTGCCCTGATAGTGGACAAAGACGAGGTTACCCTCGTCGTTAACCAGGACGATTGGGGATTCTTCGCGGACCGATTGCCAGAAAAGCGCGTTGAAACAGACTATCGCCTGATTACGTTTGATCTACCGCTCGATCTGGCACTGGTGGGGTTTATCGCGCTGGTGGGTCGCATTTTGGCCGAGGCTGGGGTATCATGCCTGCCATTTGGAGCTTATGAACGCGACCATATTCTCGTCTCTGCGGACCACTTCCAAACAGCTTGGGATGCGCTCATTGCCGCCCAACAAGCATAGTAGACCTTTCGCTGGAGCCAGCATGATGAAACGCCTGATTTTACCACTAGCCGTGCTGTTGATCCTGCTGCCGTTCCTGGCCGCTGCGCCGCACGCTTCCCGTGCTCAGGAGGACGCCTTCACCTATCGCTGCACCGTCGGCCCCGAAACCTGGATGCGCGAATGTCCTCACTGGGCGGGCTGCGCGCCGATCTACTGGTATTCGCACAACACGATCCTGTTTGTGAAGGACACCGTCACCGGGGATCGCAACGCGGGCACCAATGAGTGGCTACTGATCGAAGACCCGGTGCAACATAACGAAGGATATGTCCATAGCTCGATGACGACCGAGTGCACGCCCGAAGCCTGGCAACTGCTTCCCGTTGTGCCGGAAGTGACGAACACCGCGCGCGACATCTACCAGCGCGGCCAGGAGTTGGGCACCGATCCGACACGCTTTTCGAAGGTAGGCGACTGCCAGAACGTTTCGGCCTATTTCCTGTCGTCCTTCGATACCCCGCTGCAATACGACCTGGGCGACTATGAGCACCTCCAGTCTACCATTGACCAGTTCGCGGGATCGTTCTCGCGCGACAGCGCCGCTGTTGAAGGCGGGTTTACGGTAGCCTCTGTTCTGTCGCCGTTGTGGGCGGACCCGGCGCGCTGCGATGATGGGGAAACGCCGCTGGAGTGCGAGGCCCGGCTGCACAACCCCAGCATCGTCATTATCAGCATGGAAACCTGGAGCCGCGAAACCGCGCAGCCCTCTTCGCTCTACCAGGAATACCTGATGGAAGTGGTCGCGTTCTGGATTGACCGGGGCGTGGTGCCCATTCTGGCGACTAAGGCTGACAACATCGAAGGCGACCACAGCATCAACCAGGCCATTGTCGAGGTGGCAGCCACGTATGACATCCCGCTGTGGAACTTCTGGCTCGCGGCGCATACGCTGCCCAAGCACGGCCTCTCCAACCCAGAGCTGGACCAGTTTCATCTGCTATGGGGGCGCAGCTTCTACAACAATCCGGACCGCCTGCGCGATGGCTGGCCGGTGCGCAACCTGACGGCGCTGCAATCGCTGGATGCGGTGTGGCGCACAGTGACGGCAGATGAGTAGCCTGTCCGTGCATCGCCCGGCAGTTTCCTGGCGAGATTCACCACGTCTGCGCTAGGTGTTTTGCGCGTCTTTGTGGTACAAATACGAGAGTAGTGCTGTGCACATCGGTTGCCGGTGGAAACAATCTGTAAATGCTTCACAATGGGTGGAAAATGGCCACAGATCGGTATACAATTAAAGTATGAATGTTGAATTGTTTTTGCAAAACAACGACAATCTATTGCCGCGCAATGAAGTCAAAATTGAGAGTGTTGCGGCTGATCCATATCCCGACCGGCAGCGTATCAAGATTTCGGTACAGGTTACACCCTTCAGAGAGCGGCCTAACCTGGAGATCGTGATCCGGGACAGTGACGGCAGCCGGGTGGCCGGTACCAGTGTCATTGAATCGATGGTCTTCAATATGGAATTCGTGCTGCACTTGCGAAATGTGGCCGATCCTGCCGGAAACTATACTATACAGGTCCTACTCTATTATGATACCATCGAAGAACCCCAGGACACTCACACGGCAGATTTGCATATCTCGGCTACGTAAAGGCCAGACCAGGCCACGTTCCTGGGACGGTTGGCCGCGGTATAGGCGGGAGGAATAGCCCAGCGATTGGGGTCTTCCCTAACATCCGTTATACTACGAGTTACACTAACCAGCGTAAAGGCGTCTCGTGGCCAGAAAAAAACTCGGCAAATACGAAATTACAGATCGAATTGGGCGCGGCGGCATGGCCGAGGTCTACCGGGGCTACCATGCGTCCCTGGACCGCTACGTCGCAATCAAGCTGTTGCATCCGTTCCTGGCGGACGATCCAGAATTTAAGGATCGTTTCGAGAACGAAGCCCGCAACGTGGCCAAGCTCAAACACCCCAACATCGTACAGGTGTACGATTTCGAGTACGATGCCGAGGGTGAGAGCTACTACATGGTCATGGAGTTGATCGACGGTCCTACCCTCAAGGACCGACTGTTCGAGTTAACCAGTGCAGCAGATCAAATCCAGTTGGCCGAGGCCATTCGTATCACCAAGAGTTCTGCCGAAGCCCTGGCTTATGCCCACCAGCGCGGCATGATTCATCGCGACGTCAAACCTGCCAACCTGATGTTGGACGAAGATAACCGCGTCGTGCTGACTGACTTCGGGATTGCCAAAATTGTCACCGGTGCCCAGTTCACGGCCAGCGGCGGCATGGTGGGGACACCCGCGTACATGGCTCCCGAGCAAGGGCTGGGTGAGGCCGGGGATGAGCGCTCCGACATCTATTCCCTGGGCGTGATCTTGTTCCAGTTGGTGACTGGCCAACTGCCCTACGATGCCGACACGCCGCTGGGCATCATTCTCAAACACGTCAATGAACCAATTCCGTCGCCGAAACAGTATGTACCAGAGCTGTCCGACGACCTGGAGCGCATAATCCTCAAATCGCTGGCCAAAGACCCGGAGGATCGCTACCAGTCGGCGGCTGAGTTTGCGGTGGACCTGGGCGCGCTGGACGAATCCGGACGCTATCGCTCACACTTTGACACGCAGGTGCGGCTGGCGGCGGCTTCGAAGCTGGCCCCCACCGAAACCACGCCGACACGTCCGCCCATGTTGGACCGTGTGTTGTTTAATTCACCTGACACACCAGTTCCGCCAATAGCGCCGCCCGCAGAACCTGATGGACGGTTACACGTAACCTGGATTCTGGGTGCGATTGCCGTGATCGCCTTCATCACCGCGGCGGTTCTGTTCTCACTGGCCAGCGACAGCGGCCCTCTGGCCGATTTGTTTAACGGGGAGGGAGATACGACCTCGGAGTCGAACCCGGACGCCCCGATAGCTGTTGCAGGCGCTGATCAAACACCCGACGATGGTTCCGCCGCTGGCACCCCGCCAAACGACTCGTCAGACAATAACGGCAACGGCGGCGATGACGATTCCTCAGGCTCGAATACGCCAGGGCAATCGCCCCTTCCACCAGGCGTATCCCCTGAGGGGAGCGAGAACGGGACAGAAAGCTCGGGTTCATTGACGCTCACGGTAACCACGCCGGATGGTCCCGAAAGCGCGGGCGACGATGATGACTCACCGCTGCCGATTCGGTTCTCGCCCACGCCGGTTTCTCCCACACCTGAAACGCCATCAAGCACGCCCATCACGCTTACGCTGATGCCGGAATCGTCAACAAATACGCCGACGCCCATCACACCCACGGTGACGCCGGAGCCGCCGACAGACACCCCGACTCCTATCACACCCACGGTGACGCCGGTGCCACCCTCCGACACCCCGACTCCTATCACACCCACGGTGACGCCGGTGCCACCCTCCCACACGCCGACACCCATTACGCCGACCTTGACACCCTCGCCAACGGTGCCGACGAATACACCCGCGCCGCCAACATCGACCCCGAATCTGACCGCGACAGCGGGTATGTTAACCGCCGAAGCTGAGTTCGCGACCCGGGCCGCCAGCACGCCGACACCTAACGCCACGCAGACCTTGCAAGCGTGTGATTTCGACTACATTATCGACTACCCGGACGGCACCGAGTCGGAATATGATGAACCACCGGCATCCAATGATTTTGGCAACGAGCGCCTTAAGAATGCCAGCGACGCACCCTGGTCGATTAACATCCAGCTGCGCAATACGGGTACCTGTGCCTGGCCCGAAGGTTCACGCCTGAGCTTCAATGAGGTATTGACTGAAAGCCCGGACGAAACCGTTGATCTCGACGCTTATCTTGCCGGGTGCAACGAATCGGAACGGCGGGGTGGCTTGAATTTCGCGTACCAGAACCGGGAGAATTTCCTCCTGGACGGTGAAGTGGATATCAACGATAATGCCGAGCCGCTGGAATTCACAATGGAACCGCCTCCCCGCAGTGGCTGTTACTATGGCGTTTGGGACCTGCTGCATCCTGCCAGCAGTGAGGTCACAATTGGCCGCCCGTTGGTCATCACCATTCGTATCTGGGGCGGCAACTAACTGTCGTCAAATGCTGGCACAGTTTCGCACACTTCTCCACAGATCAGCGCACAACCAGCGTCGCCACCATCAAAGGAAAAAGCAGCGCCCCACGATGTCGTAGGGCGCTTGTTGTTTCTAGCAGTGAAACTGTTGGAGTTAGCCTTGTACCGGGTCGGGAATGCGGATTGCACGCACGACCAGCCGCTCCGAGAACACGCCGTAACTCTGGTCCCAGTTGGTGCACGTGATCAGGGTCAGCGTTGGGTCGTTCGTCGGCGCGGTGACGGTCCAGTCATCGGGGGAAACGGTGTTTTTCTCCGTAACCATGAAGGTATACGTGCGATACTCACCTTCGCGAACGATGATTTCGTCGCCCACCTCCAACTGATCGAGGTTATAGAACGGTCCGGGATCATCGAAGTTGAATTGGAGATGCGCCGCCAGCACGGTATTGCCCCAATCCTCCTCCATCCAGGTCGTTCCTTCCAGCCAGCCCACTGCCCAGCGCATCGCGCTGATATCCCAGGTGCCATTTTCGAACGGCAGCGGTTGAATCTGGATCTGCTGCTGCCCGAACTCTGGTAGCTTGGGGATTTCCAGGTAGCGCACGCCATCCGGTGTTGGCTGGATGTACGGGGTGGCGCTGGGAGGCGAAACGAACAGCGAGTCGGAGTCTGCCTGGGGAGTCGCTGTTGCTGTCGCTGGCGGCGGTGGCGTGGTTGGCAACGGTGTCGGCAGCGGTGTTGACTCGGAAGCATCTGGCCCCTGAGAAGGGTCGGTGGAGGTCTCCGGAGAGACCTCTACCTGTTCTTCTGGTCCATCGGGTTCCTGGTCAGCCACATCCGCTTCTGCACCAGATGGCGGCTCCAGTTCTTCCTCCCCAGCTTCAGCTTCTTCATCAACTTCCGAAACCGGGGTACCGGTGTCACCATCGTCATCGCTGTCCTGGGTGACCAGCAGTACAGCGGCCCCGCCGATAGCGATGAGGGCGACGATGACAAACAGCCCTGCCAGCGTTGTCCGCCGATTGGAAGGCTGGCTGCCCATCAACAGCATCAGCGCTCCCACCAGCAGCACGCCGAACAACCCATCCAGGCGGAAGCCCAGCGGAGCGCGTGGCTCACTACCGGTTGCGGGCAGTTCGCTGGCTTCCGGCCCGATGTTGACCGTCGCGTCGTCACAGACTTCTTCACCGCCCTCGCGTGTTGCGCAAAAGGTGTTGGTGATCTGCGCCGGGGGCACCACGTCCGCGTTCACGGTCGTGGTCACCGTGATGATGATGCTTTCGCCCGGCGCTAACGGCTCGGTGGTGTCAACCGTGTAGACGTTGCCTTCGGGGAAGAGCTGGGTTCCACCCTGCACGACCGACACGATGGTCAGCGTGGACGGGAATTCGTCTCGCATGGAGAGGATGCCCATCGGGTTGGTACCACCGTTGCGGACCTCAACCGTCCACGTCACGGTGTCACCCGGTAGGGCGGATTCCACGTCCACCGACTTGGTGATCTGCGGCTCAGTGGCATTGGGGTCGAGCGTGGGCGTGATGGTTGCGCT
The DNA here is from genome assembly GCA_010092855.1 of Chloroflexota bacterium. Lineage (GTDB taxonomy): Bacteria > Chloroflexota > Anaerolineae > Aggregatilineales > Aggregatilineaceae > TC-15. Next base: position 18,495 of record JAADYV010000181.1, read on the forward strand.
GCCCGACGGGGTCGGAGTCAGGTAGTTGGCCGGGGTGATGGTCCGATCGACTGTAGCGTTGATTTGTCCATCGACGTTGACACCGGCAACTGCCACTTCAAGTACATAGCGTCCAGTCTGGTCCTCGGTGCGCTGGATAGTGGCCGTGATGCTCAAGCCTGCTCCCAGCGTGACTGGTTCAGTGCCCAGCGAGAAGGACGTCCATCCGGTCTGCTGTGGGGGCCGTGGACCACCGCTGGTCAACATCCAACTGCTGCTGGAGGTGGTCGCCAGCGGAACGATGCGGTACTGCCCGGCCAGCCCCGTGATGGGCGTTGTGCCATTGTTCGTGACCCGGACAGCGTAAGAAACGCTTTGGCCAGTCACCGGCGCGTTGGGGATGACTTGCAGGATTTCAACCACCAGGTCTTGCTGGTCGTCACCCTGGACATCCAGTGTCTCCGAGTCGGTTCCGAAGACTGTGTAGTTGTCTTCATCACCAGGAGTGAACAACGTGCTGTAGTACCCACCGTCCGCCATGACTTCGATGTCGGTGTTGTCTTCACCTTCGGAGACTGTGTAGTCTACGGTTGTCTCGGTTGCAGATTCTCCTGGCTGTAGCACAGTATCTTCGAACAGTGTTTCCAGCGGTGTGAGCACCGCGTTGAGGTCTGTGCTGATCGGGTCGGTGGTAAAGAGTGCACGCAGGTGGCAGGTCGAGTCTGGGTCTACGCCGGGGTATTCCGTTGTGTTGCACCCAATCGGCGATGCGCCCTCGTTGGTGATGGTGAGCGTCACGTTGATGGCATCATCCGGTTGCACAGGGTTCTCGCTAAGGGTCAGTTCGACACCCAACCGCAGGTCCACCAGTTCTACAGTAGCGGTACCCTCTGCAATAAGGGTTTCCGTACCAGATTGGCCTGTAGCGTTTACGGATAGTGTCCGGTTTAGCCCGTTGGTGGTCAGGTAGTCAGGCTCACCGATTGGCGGGACAAACGTGCAAGTCACATTGACGAAATCATCAGGTTCGAGGGTTATCGGGTTCACATGCCCCGCTGGTTCGAGAATAGGTAAGGCGTCCAGTGCAGGAGTGCACTGGAAGTCTTGGGTTAGGCTGGGTATGGTAGTGCCGACAGTGGCTTGCAGTCCAGTTATCTGTTCTGCGCCAATATTACGTAGTTCGAAGGTGAGAGTTGCTGATTCGCCGGTTTGGAGCAGATCGGGCAGACCAAAGCCAGAAGTCTGTTGAACACTCAAGATGGTCGCCGTCATGCCCGCCGTTGAGATGGTCACGCTGGCGGTGTCGGTGGCTACCGGCGTACCGTCAACCTGGACCTCAGCCGTATTGTCATACGTTGGGTTCGTGTAGGGGTCTGGCACATCGTAGAACCCTTGCACCACCGTGTCGCCAGGCTGGACCGTGATCGGGAAGACCGTATCGAACGAGTCTACTCCCGGATCAACCAGGTTGACATTGGCGATGGGGCTTTGGGTGTGATTGGTGATGGTGAAGTTGTAGGTGATCGTGCTGCCGGGCACTGTCGTCGATGACGTCGGTGTTTTATCCAGCGAAATGATGTCGATGCTCAGCGGCACACTGGCGGTGTCGGTCGAAACTGTCGTACCACTCACCTCCAGGGTCGCCGTGTTGTCCAGCGTTGGGTTCGCGAAGATTGGGTCGCCGGGGTCTGTCGGCAGCGGGAAGGTTGCCACATCAGGACCCCAACCTCCCGCGGGTACGCTGAGTGTCCCGAAGGGCAACGGATCGAGCAGCGGGTCAGTTATCGTCACGCCTGTTACCGTGCTGCTGGTGTTGTTGGTGATCTCGAATGTGTACGTGATGGTGTCACCAGGATACGCGGTGGTCAGGTCTGCGGTTTTGGTCAGGGTCAGGATGTCGGTCTGCAGGGCGACGACGGCTGTGTCTTCATCTTGCAGCACACCGTCAATTGACACGCCCACCGTCGTATTAAGCGTCGGCGAGTCATAGATCGGGTCGCCAAAGGCTGGTAACTCGTAGAACCCGTTGAAATTGTTCGGGCCCGGATTCAGGCTGCTGGGCGGCAAGATGTAGGTAAAATCGCTGGGGTCGAAGTCCAGGGTGAAGTTGGTGATCGTGCTCTGGCCCAGGTTCGTTATGGTGAAGTTGTAGACGATGGTGTCGCCCGGATATCCAGAATCTGGGGTCGGGGTCACCGTCAGTTGCAGCACTTGCACCGTCACCGTTGCTGTTGCGGTATCCTGCGAAGTGCCATCCTCGAACACTTCCGCGGTGTTGGTGATCTGCGGTTCAGTCGTCGTATCGGGGATGATCACGTCGTAGGTGTACTCCCACGCCTGGCCCGGAGCCAGCGCGGGTACCGTTACTGCCAACGGTGTGCCGGGCGGGTCCTCAATGGTGATGTTGTCCGCGCCTTCGAGGTCGTCGATGTTCTGGATACGCAGCCGGTAGGTGACCGTGCGGTCGGCATCGCTGCCATTGAGCGGCACCGACAATGGCGAGACTTCTTTCGTCAGTGCCAGGAGTGTGGTGTCCGAGTCGACAACCGAGACGATGGCCGAGTCGGTGTCCTCGAAGTCAGTTGCCGTGTTGGCACCCACCGCTGTTGCCGTAACCGTGTTGACCACCTGGTCGTCAGTAACCTGCACGGTGTAGGTGCCGGTCATGGTGAAGCTGTTGCCCGGATCGAGCGTCGCGGGCGGTGCCGGGCCCAGGACCAGCATCGGGTCGATAACCGCGATGGTTTGCAGCGGTTCGTCGCCGACATTGGTGACTTCGATGGTATAGTCGATATCTTCGCCCACTTGTGCGGAAATCACGTCGGCGCTCTTGACAACCAGAATGCCGCCGGTCGTGACGTTCACTTCTGCGGTCGCCGAGTCGGAGAGAGCCGTTGGGCCGGTCGCTTCGACAAATACGGTCGATACCACCGGTCCCGGCAGGTCAGCCGTGACAGTGCGGTACACCGTAACGCTGTCGTTGGCGAGCAGTGTCGCCGGGATCGTCAGCGCACCAAAGCTGTCCGAGAGTGTCAGGCCGGTCAGGTCGGTGTCGCTGAAGTTGGACACGACGTAGGTGAAGGTCACATCTGCGCCATCGAGCACGTAGTTTGCGCTCGGGGTGTTGGTGACCGCCAGGGTGTCATTCGACAGGATGTTGACGGTCTCTGTTGCCTCGACCATGATATCCTGCAAGCCAACCTGGCCGGTAACGGTCAGGGTGTTGATGTAGGGGTCGGGGTCCGCGCCGGTCATGGTGCGGGTCACGGTGCGTGTTTCGATCTCACCGGGGTCCAGTTCCGTGGGCCAGGGCGGGCTAACTGTCAGACCGGTGTCGGAGTCGGACACGTTCATGCTGGTGATCGTGGTGTCGCCCGTGTTTTCGATGCGGTAGGTGAAGGTCACCAGGGTCCCAACGGTCACGAAGTTGTCGTCTGCGGTTTTGGATACCGTCAGGCCGCCGCTCACCACGTTGATGCTGTGCGTGGCCACGTCGCTGACCGGAACGGTATTCTGGATACCTTCGGCGCGCGCGGTGTTGACCACCGGCGAACCATCTGCGGGCGAGATCGTGTGCGTGAAGGAGCACACTTGCGATTCGCCACCGTTGAGGTCAAACGGCCCGCAGATCGGGTTCGATGAACCGGTCATCGGGTCGAAGACTTCGATGCCCGTGATCGGCTGTCCGGACGGGTTGGTGTGGGTTACCGTCAGCGTATAGGTAACTTCTTCGCCGAGCGCAGCCTGGGCTGGTGCATCTTTGGTCAACTCCAGTTCGCCAGAAACCAGGCTGATGCTGGCCGAATCTGTCGCTTCGACATCCAATGGCGGGTCAGACGGTATCTGGCCCACGACCGTGATCGTGTTTTGCAGCGGGTCCGGGTCGCCAGGTTGGATTGTATAGGGGTACATCAGGCGCTGGATGGCTTCGCCCGGCCCCAACTCGTTCGGTTCGTCGGGCCACACGATGCCATCGAAGACACCGGCAGGTGCGTTCGGGTCAGAGATGGCGATGTTTTGCAGGTTCAGCGCACTGGGATTCGAGATGTCGACGTAGTAGGTGATGGTGTCTTCTTCGTCGGTGTCGACGACGGCGGCGCATGGGTTGTTGATCGTAGCCGGATTCCCGTCGATGTCGGGGCCCCCGCACGCCTGCTTGACGACTATCAGATTTCCGGTCTGGATGTCAACCGTTGCCTGGGCCACGTTGACAATCGTGGTCATGTTGATCGTATGGCCCGTGACCGTCACCCAATTGACGAACGGATCGTCGTCACCGGCGTCCAGGGTATAGGTGTACGTAGTTTCGTAGGTTTCATTCGGATCGAGGGTGCCGGCGTCACTGCCTTCGGTGTTCGGGAAGCCATCTTCAACCGTCATCGTGCTGCCGGGCATACTCGCGTCAGCGATCACCAGGCGTTCGAGCGCGATGCCGCCCACGTTGGTGACGCGCACGGTGTAGATCACACTGGTGCCCACCGGCCCCTGTGTGATCGATGACAGCTTCTCGACATTGATACCCGCGTCGCGGATGTCAATCGTAGCCGAGGTACGGTCGATCACGGGGCTGAGGGTCGGACCGGATTCGCCGGTCACTTGCACCACATTCGTATATTCGGCACCATCATAGGGATCGGGCACCGTGACCGTGAAGCTGCCGATCAGTTGTTCGCCGGGCAGCAGCGGGTCGGTGCCGTTGTAGGTGGTGCCTGCTTTCGGATTCGGGACATCTGGCGTCCCTGGGTCCCCGTCGTCGTCCCAGTAGGGCTGCAAGCCATACACAAACGTCGTCAACGGCACGACTTCGAATTCATCCACGTCCAGCAGTTCCAGGCTGGACAGGTCGTCGCCGGTGCCACCGGTGTTGGTGATGATCACGTTGTAGGTGACAGTCTGGCCCTGGCTGGCGGCCTGGATGGCCGGTGACATGCTCAGCCGGATGCCGGGTTGAATGATGTCAACTGCGACGGTCGCCTCTCCCTCAACCGGGTCGGGCAGCGGGTTGCCATCGGCATCGTTGACGTCACCCAGCACTGTGATCGTGTTGACGAACGGGTCCCAGTTGGGGTTGGCCAGCAAGGTCGCAGCGTCGGGCAACGTTATTTCATAGGTAATGAATCCCGTTTCATACGAATCGAGCTCTGGATCGCTGACTTCGCACGTCGCGGGATCACCGGGGTCGGGGCAGTCGTAAACCGTGCCACCCGGTGCGTTCGCGGGATTCACGTCGGTGCCCCGGATGTTGGAAACACGGCGGCTGCCGATGTTGAGGATGCTGATAGTGTAGCTCACGGTGTCACCGGGGTTAGCGGTCAGCGGCTGGGCACTCTTGCGCACCAGTAACTGGCTGGAAGTAACAGCCACGGCAGTGCGCGTGCTGTCAAGGACTTCCGTCCGTTGATCGGGTTCAACATTGTCGTTCAGGAAGCCGACTGCTACCGCGTAGTTTTCCAGCGGATCGGGATCGTCAGCCTGGATGACGTAGGAATAGGTGTAGGTCGCATACCCGCCATCCTCAGTTGGGCCGGTCGGAGGAGCCAGTTGGCCCACCGGGTTACCCACCACGCCACTGTTCGACCAATCGAACTGGTCCAGCGGGATTTGCACCGGCGACCCACCGCCAAACGCATCCGTGATCACGATGTCTTGGATGTCGTAAGTCAGGTTGCGGTTTTCGATGCGGACGACGTAGGTGATCTCCTCGCCAACGTAGGCCAGCGGCTGCGAGGGCGTCTTGGTGATCATCAGGTCTTGCCCCAGCAGGTCAACGGCCAGCTCGTACTCGTTGTAGACTTCGGTGCCGTTGGATGAGGTGCCCGTCAGCGAGGCCAGGTTGACGACCGGGTCGCCCATCGTGATCGCATTCAGCGAGATCGGGCCACCGGGCGGCGCGTAGCAGAATATAACCTCTTCACCTGCGTAGAGCATGGCTGGCCCGCGCGGACCAACTGCGCCGGGAGGCAGCGTGGGAAGCTGTGCCGCGATGGCGGCTTCGAACTGCTGCTGCAGCGTATTCGGCTCGGTGCCGATGGGCAACAGCATGGGGTCCACCAGTTGGATGTTTGCGACGTAGGATAGCTCCTCGCCAGGTTGGATATCGGTCGAGGCGGTGTTGGTGATGGTGAAGCAGTAGTCAACGGTCTGACCGGCGTCTGCTTCTGGCATCCCATCGCCATCCGGCAAGCTAATGGGCAGATTGTCCGGCAGAGGATCCCCGGTTGTACTATCTTGCACCGTCTTGACGATGGCGATTTCCGGGTCTTCCAGGTCGACTTCAGCGATGACTTCGTTGGTGATGTCACGGTCCAGGCCATCGGGCACAATTACGCGCCCAGCGGCGGTCACAGTGTTCACCAGCGGGTCCGGCGCATTGATCGGAATGGTGTATTCCACACCTTCCACCAGGATGAAGTCGAACGGAGCGAACAGCGGAATCGGGTCGGGGATCAGGTCACCAATCAACGAGTCCACCAGCGTCACGTTTTGGATGTCGTAGGGGCTGATGTTGGTCAGGGTGTAGTCATACGAGATCGTGGTCCCTGGCGTTGCACTGTCAACACTGGGTTCTTTGGTCAGTTGCAGCGGGTTCGACGTGAAGATCATCAGCTCGAACCAGGTGATGAACGTGACATCTGGATCGGCAGGGTCTGGGAACTCGGCAGTGATGACGTTGACCAGTTCTTCTGGATCGGTAGGCAGCACCGTGCGCGGGACCGCGGTCGTCAGGATTTCGCCGGGACCCATGATACCGGTGGTTTCGAAGGGTTCAGGGGGATCCCCGCTCCCATCGTAGTCCAGCGGGATCGGGCTGGGCTGCAGCAGCGAATCGTACACGGTGACGGTGTAGTAGTCGTAGGGATCATCGTCGTCTTCGGTTACGTTTTCGACTGTGATGTCATAGGTAACCACGTCTCCGGCAAATGCCAGGAACATGTCGTTACGCGGCCACTTGAAGACGAAGATCGGACTATAGACGTAGTACCGGAACTCCTGCTGACATTGGTTGGACCCGGCCACTTCGGAGAATGTTGCCGTAAGCCGGTCGCCCATGTAGTCCTCACCAGCGCCATAGTACTCGTTGGTGATCAGTTTTTGGAACGATTGCAGAGTTGCGGTCTGTCCCGGTTCCAGCGTGCCGATGGCCCCCGGCCAGTTGATGACCGGGTCGTTACCAGGCTCGCCCCAGTTGAGGGTTTCATCGATGACGATGTTGTTGATGGTTTGGGTGCTGACATTGGTGAACCAGATGTCCCATTGCAGGTCTTCACCCAACACATCGTCCGGATCGTCGTCCAGGTTAGTCACAACCAGGTCAAATTCAATAGGGCACGCGATATCGATTGTATGTTCCGCCTGGCCAGAAACGGTGCTGCCATCAGGCTTTCTACCGCTGACGACAAACACGTTGGTCAGGGGTGTGGGCACAGCTTCGACAGAAGCGATGGTGAAGCGGCCTACTACCGTGTCGCCTGGTGGCAGGATGCCGGGCTGCCCAGGCCATGTCCCAATCTGGTCGTAGTCGATGCCGAAGTCGGCATGTGTGATGACTGGGAAGTTGTACGGCGGCTGGTTCAGCACCGTGTCGGTGTAGCTGAGCACGGTCAGCGTCTGGCTGTGCGAGTTGTTCTTGATCTCGATGTCGTAACTGATGGCTTGTCCGGCATCGGCGGTAGATGGACCAGTTTTGATCACGCCGATCATCGGGATCAGCACTACATCTGCCAGGCCGTTGCCCTGGAACTCCTGGCCGCTGAATTCAGCCAGCACACGGACGTGCATCGTGAAGACCGTACCGGGCAGCGCGCCGGGTAGGTCGATGGTATGCAGGAAATTGCCCGAAATCAACCCGCCATCGGGGAACGTGTCGGCGGTGCCGACCAGTTCATAACCATACGGGTCGCCGGAGTCTTCCTGCGCCATGTTGTAGATGCGCACGTTGGTCAGTTCAACGCCGGAGTTGTTGTAGACGTTGTAGGTGAACGTTTCTTCATCGCCATTAACGGCGTTCTGTGGGCCACCAACTTCGACGACGATGTCCTCTGTCGCGACCGTGATGCGTGTCGCCGCGCGGATCGAGACTTCCTTACCCTCGGCATCGGTGCCATACATGGTCACTTCCACCACGAACGGCGACTCCTCGATGTCCCTGGCCAGGATAGTGTAGTTGAATGTGCCCGATACCGGCTCGAACGGCACAATCGAGCCCGCTGTCAAGTCGTCAATTTCTTCGCCACAGATAACCGGCTGCGCGTGTGGGATGCAGTACGTGGCTGTTAAGTTGGTCAGCGTGACCGCGCCCACGTTTTGCGCCGCAAAGGTGAAGGTAAGTTCCTCGTCTTGCATCGCCGCGCCATCCGGCCCCAGGTCTACCAGCAGTTCGGCGTTAACCTGGGCATTGGAGATGTCCAGCGTCCGCACCGTGCTGTCGCTTAGCGCTCCCAGGTCATCACCAGGGCAGCTATCATCCGCGATCACTTCGAAGATCATGTGCAGTGGATCGGGATCGGACCCGGTCACCAGGTAGGTCACGGACGTCGTGGCCGTTTCATCTCCGCTGCCCGTTGCTTCCAGGCGTCCTGGGGTGGCAGTCGGCCAGTTCATGGGAATCGCCATCATCACTGGCACATCGGTATCCGTAAGCAAGTCGCGCCGGTATTGGTTAACGACCACGTTGCAGATGGGCGCTGGTGTTTTGTTCTCCACCGTGATCTCGTATACCACGTTACCCCCGCGCAGCACGGTGGGGCGATCGGGTTCGGTCACGATGACGCTGATCCCGATATCCGGGCTGGCGATATCGATGATGTGATCATCCTGCCCGTACAATACGCGGTTGGTGCCCGACACGCCACGTACTCGCGCAACACTGCTCAGCGGGTCTGGATCAGCACCGGTGATGTCGTATTGCCAGGTCAGCGTTCGCTCCCCGTTGGGCAGCAGCGTAACGGTGGATAGGTCTGGTGCACTCCCGACTGGTGTAATGACGTACTCCAGGTCGGAAATGATCGTGTCTGAACTCTCGTTTTCCAACAGCAGTCGGTACTCAACGGTTTGCGGTGGCGTGGCGATATCCACCGGGTCACCGGTGCCTGGATTAACGGCAGTCAGGGTGACCTTCAACGAAGAGTCGGCCAGGTCCACCGAGGTCGCGGCCACCGCGTCAACGGCTGCGCCGCCAGTGCCAACGCCTTTGGCTGTAACCTCTACCGTATTCACCAGCGGGTCGGGGTTGGAGGGTATTACCGTGTAGGTGGTTGTCGCCGCGAACTCCTGGCCGGGGTCGAGTGTCGTGCCGAATGGTACGGGCACAACCCCGGTCAAGCTGTCGACGATCCACAAGTCTTCTAGCTGGATTTCGCCGGTGTTTCGAACAATGATCGCATATGTGATTACATCGCCGGGTTCAGCGGGGGGCGAAACCACGTTAGGACCGCGCTTGATCTCCGTCACGTTCTTCGAAATCGAGACATCCGGCAGTTCCACTTCCACCGGGGTACTGGTAACCTGCCGTGAAACCTCGATGGAGCCATCTGATACCCGCAGTTGCCCCGTCAACGAATAGGTTTCTGGGGCGGGATTGCTCGGAATCGGGATATCAAAGATCTCACACTGAGCCTGTTCGCCGGGGGGCAGATTGCCTGTCCCAAAGACCAGCGGTGTCCCGGTCATGTCCAGCCAGTTTTCGAAGTCGGCACACGCGGTCTGGAACCCTGGCACCGACGAGGTCACCGTGATGTCGGTGATGGTGTTGCCGGGGCGCACATTCTCGATCACCAGCGTGAAGTCAACATTCTGGTTGGGGGCAGCAGAGGCCACCGAAGGGTCAAACGACACGACCTCGAACCCTGGCCCCAGGATTTCGACCTGGTCATCATCGAAGTCAACTGTGTCGTTGGGGTCAACGCCGATGTCATCCTTGTCGTTTTCGGCTTCGGCAGCGGCTTTTACGCGGATAGTGAGATCGCCGTTCACGGCTGCGGGCACGTCATACTCCACCACGGCCCAGGCCAGTTCCCCGTCCAACAAAACTTTTTCCGGATCAGAGGTGGGGAACTGCAACGGAACGTCAATCACTGCCAGCCCGCTGCCACTGGTATCCCCAAAGACAAGTTGGGCCTCGACCATGTGGAGTCGTTCTGGGTTGTTGCATTCCGGGTCTCCACCGGTGGAATTCCCAACTACGACCAGCCAGCTCATCGGGTCACCGACTTGCCGTGATACGACTTCCGGTGTTGGCGTGGTCTCCGTATCTTCGACAGTAGCCCCATAGTTCGGCTGCTCAGGATCAGGCGGTCCGGTGAACGGTGCAGCCAACAAAAAGCCGTTCACCGCCAGTTTACACGGGAAGCGGTCATCGTCTGGCAACGCCGGGCGAAGGGGGGCGTCCGGGGTGGTTTCCGCGCGCGGATCGTCTTGCCCATCCGCCGGGCCGTTTATGTCGTCCTGGACATCCCCTGCATGGGGTTGGTGGTCCAGGGCTAACACTACCTGTACCTGGCTAATCAACAGCGCCAGGACAATCAGTAGTGTACTCGACCAGGGAACTATCTTCCTTTTCATAGACGTCTCCTGTACTCAAAAAGATAAGGCCAACTTGCGGAGAGCATAGGAACTGGTATTTTCAGGTGCGGTGCTATGCTCAAGACGATAAAACTGGGCACATTGCCACATTGTAAAGCTGAGATTCCATTTACGATCTTTATTAGGATATCATGAATACCTGTTTTCATCCGTGAAATTGGTCCTAAATTCCTCCGAATTATGACAGTTTTTGACACCACTTAAACATGTGTATAGCTGTAATAGGGTGTCAGCCGCGCGCCCCCAATGAAATCGGCTTCGACCCAGGCGTTGCGCTTGCCTGGCCAGCGCCAAACGCACCGGTGTGTTTCGAAGCTGTCGCAACGCTTTCAGCGCAGCCTCTGGTGTGGCGTCTACCAGTACCAAACCACAGCGTTCGCGCTGTACAACTGCGGCTATCTCGCCCACTGGTGTGACCAGCAGCGGACGACCCACGCCCAGCGCGTAGAATCCCAGGTTAGGCATGAAGTACTGGCTGTTCGGGTTGCGCGCATTAAGCCCATAATATACGACATCCCCGGCTGCCACCACTTCGGGGACCTCGTGCAAGGGCACCCAACTCAGCAACCGGATGCGTTCACAGTTTTGCGCCGCGCGCTGCAGGTCCACTTTTTGAGGACCGTCCCCACCAATGATCAGCCAGACGTCCGGTATTTGCCGCACAGCGTCGACCAGCGGCAGCAACAGGCGGTCCGGGTTCAGCCAGCCCACGTATACAACCACTAGCGCACCTTCCGGTATTCCCCATTCTTCGCGAAGCACGCGTGCACGTTGGTCAAGTTTCGCGTGATCTGGTAGTGGCTGACTGTTATGTACCACCCACACGCTTCCGCCCATCAGGCGGAATCGCGCCGCCAGCCGTTCCCCTACCGTGACCACCGCATCCGTTCGCGGCGTCAACCACCGGTCCAGCCGTTCCAGTCCTCGGGTCAGCCATGAACCGACGTTGTCACGCACCATGCCGGGATAGTATTCGCGTGCATCGTAGATCACCGGGCACCTCGCCAGCCTGCCATATGCCATCCCCACCGGAAGTGTATCCAGGTCGTGCGCATGTACAATGTCAGGCTGAAAGCGGCGTAGTTCCTGAAACGCGCGCCACCAGAACACGGGCAGTGTTCGCAGCAGACGGCGTCCCGTCTGGTATCCGGCCTGAACCTGGATGTGCGTGACCACAACCGACGTAGGTGCAGTAGCGGGCTGGTTTGACCAATCTGCCAGTGCTGCCGAGAGCGATCCTGGCGTGTGCTCGATGGTATGCACCGGGTGGCGGCCTTCCCGGTCCCATGCAATGACGTGCATTTGGTAACCGGCCAGGGCCAGCGTATGGGCCTCCTTCTCGACGCGCACATCTGGCCCGTGCGCTCTAGAAATTAACATTGCTACCCGTTGGCGTGTGCCGCGTGTTTGTAACATAAGATTTACGCCAGAATCTCCTGGTAAAACATCATAAACTTACGCATTTCCGTCTGCCAGTTGAACACTTGCTGCGCTGCGCGCACGTTTTTTCGGAAGACTTCCTGGTTTTCCTCGCTTAGAATCGATTTCAGCGCGTCTGCAATCGAACCGGGATCGTTGGGGTCGCACACTACGCCAAGCCCGTGCGGTTGAACGAGACGCCGCAGCACGAACATGTCCGAAGCCACCACCGGCACCCCTGCGCCAATAGCTTCGTAAAGCTTGTTGGGCTGCCCTGCCCGCGTATTCCACGACTCGGCGCGCATCAGGATCGCGGCGGCATGTGCGGTACGGATGGTGGCCGCGACTTGCTCCGGTGGGACTGGTGGCAGAAAGAATACACGCTGCGCGATGCCTAGCTGGGCTGCTAATCTTCTGGTCTCTTCGCACGATTCGCCTTTGCCCAGGAAGACCAGCGTCACGTCCTCTGGCAGCAGCGCGATGGCCTTCACCAGTTCGCTGACGGCGCGTCGCCGGTTGGTGATCTCGCCGGTGTGTACGATGATGTGCTGCCCCTCTTCGGCCACTGTTTGTAGGTCAACTGGTGCGCGTGCGTCTTCCGGCACAGGATCGACCGCGTTTTGGATGACGACTGGATGCACACCATACCAGCGTGCCATCAACCGGGCACGTCCCTCGGCCAGTCCCAGGACTCCATCTGTGTGTTGTGCTAGCTTGCCTTCCAGCCACATGGAAAGTGGTCGATTCACGCGGTGCCACAGGTTGGTGGTGCGTGTCCGGAAAGGAGACTGGAATAAGAACAACTCATGTGCATCGTACACTAGCTTGGCGCGTGGGTTGAATCGTCTGCGTGCCAGGGTGAGCAAAATTAACGCCGGAAGGTCATGCGCGTGATAAACGCACGTAGGGGTGGCGCTCAGTGCACGTAGAATCTGCCAGGCTTGCAGCAGGTGTCGGATCCAGCGCCAGGGTTGCCATAGGCTTGCGCCCAAACGCCAATAACGTATCCGCCGCAGCTCGTAGCCATCGACTGTTTCCCGATCCGGCAGTGTGCCACCGGATCGTTGAGTGCCCACTACCAGCACGCGCCAGGTGGTGGCCAGTGCTGCCGCTTCGTTACGCACCCGTCCATCATGGGCGATATCATTGAGCACGAGCATGATAACGTCGTAGGAGGCGGTTGTGGATTTTTGTTGTCTGCGCATATACTTCTACCCAGTCGAGTGCTGGAAACTTGCCTGAGTGGACTTGTTATGAGCGATTCTTTGTCCCCGTTTGTTGCTATCCAAACTGATATGCCTTCCCGTGAGAAAGTAGTGATTGGTGTGGGGTGGGCGTTGGTTGGTGCTGCCCTGCGCTATGCACTGGCGGGAGCTACAGTACTTGCGCTTACGCGCATTCTCCAGCCCGAGGAGCTTGGCCTCGTGGCGTTGACCTACGTGGTGCTGGAGTTGGTGGGGCATGTGGCAACGGTTGGTTTTCACGACGCACTCATTCAGAAGCAGGACCTTGACGAGTCCGATCTGGATACCGCTTTTTGGAGTATTGTAACGGTGTCTGGTTTTTTTGTTCTGCTTGTTATTGTAGCTGCACCCGTTATTGCGCACGAATTTGGGCATTATCGTCTGGCTCCACTGATGATCGTAATGGCGCTGGCAGCATTCGTGCACGCGCTGAGTATTGTGCCGCGTGCATTGCTTACGCGTCGTATGGACTTTCGGGTTCCTGCGTTGGTTCGCGTGGTAGGGATGATATTGGGTGGTGTGTGTGCAGTGACGTTGGCGCTGTTAGGCGCTGGTCCCTGGAGTCGGGTGTTTCAATTTGTGGTGCTGCATGTAGTTAGTACGGTGTTGATCTGGCGTTTGGTAGGTTGGCGTCCGGGGTGGCGGGTGACGCGGTTGTCGTTGCGGCGATTGTGGCGTTTTGCGCCAAGTGTGTCTGTGTTTACGGTGTTTGTTTACGTGATGCATAATGCCGATGACCAGTTGGTGGGGTATGTGCTGGGGCCGGAGCAGTTGGGATATTACGCGCTGGCGTATAGTTTTATGGCGTGGCCGGTGCGGGATGTGATAGGTAGTGGTCAGGTGGTGTTGTATCCGGTTCTGGCGCGGTATCAGGATGATTTGTCTCGGTTTCAGGAGGTTTATCTGGAAGGGTTGCAGTTAGCAACGTTGTTTGCTTTTCCGGTGTTGGTGGTCATGATTGTGGCTGCGCCGGTGTTTGTGCCTTGGTTGGTGGGTGATCGGTGGAGTCCGGCGGTGTTGCCGATGCAGGTGTTGGCGTTTGGGGGGATTCGTGAGGTAACGATGATGTTAAATGGGTCGGTCTATCGTGCGCTGGGTAGGCCGGAGTTGCATATGATGTTGTCGGTTGCGTCGGTAGTGTGTTATCTGGTGGGGTTTGTTGTTGGATTGGATTATGGGATTGGTGGGGTCGCGTTTTTTTTTGTTTTTGTTGGTTTTTTGCTGCATGGTGTTTCGCTTTGGATGGTGTTGAGTTGTTTGCGGCTTTCGTTTTTTGGTTGGGCTCGGGTGTTGGTTGTTCCGTTGGTGCTTTTGGGTTTGGTTGGTTTGGTGGGTTCTGTGGCTTTGTATGTTGTTTTTGGGGATTTTGGTGTGTTTGTTAGGTTGCTTTTGTTTGGGTTGGTTTGTGTGTTGGTGTATGTTGTTTCGTTGATTGTGTTGGATCCGGGAGTGTTTGTTCGTTTGGGTGGGGTGCTTGGTGGTTTGGTTCGTTTGTTGGTGAATGACTATGCGAAATCAACTTCGTAAGCAGTATTTCCTCACACTGCCCTCTCAATTGCCACACACGCGGAAAACCAGTACACTTCATCATGTCGATGGGGGCACGACAACAGGTGATTGGCATTACAGCGGAGAAGAATTATGACATGGGCCACCAAAAAACTGCCGCTTATCCTGGCAGTGGTATTTATCTTGCTCGCCGCGTTTCCTTCCCCCTCCCCTACCCTGGCACAAGGTCCGGGTACGCATACGGTGCAAGCTGGGGAAAATCTGTTCCGCATTGCACTGCGCTACAACACCACCGTTGAAGCGCTGAGCGTCGCCAACGGCATCGCCGACCCGACTCGCATTTATCCGGGCCAGGTCCTGGTCATTCCCGCCACGGTTACCCCAACAGTAGCAGCTACCAACAGTCCGGCGGTCAACCCTGCCCCAGCAACCGCAGACCCGGCTCCGGCGGCTAATGCCGTGCCTGCCACCAACCCTGGCCCGGTGTACTATACGGTCCAGGCCGGCGATAACCTGTCGGCCATTGCGCGTGCTTACGGCGTGCTATGGACCGATATCGCGGTGGCCAACGGCATCGCCGACCCCAATACCATCTACCGGGGCCAGCAACTGCTGATTCCTGGGGCAACGGCTCCCGGCACAGCAGCAGTCGCGCCGCCAGTGAACGTGGCTCCCGCCGCAAACACGGTCCCAGTCACCTCCGACCCGGTCAACGTTGCGCCTCCGGTGCAGGACCCGGTACCAGTGACCAATCCCGTCCCAGCGACGAACACTGGCACCCGGACACACACCGTGCAAGGCGGCGAACATCTGGCGCAGATCGCGCGGGCGTATAACATAAGCTGGCCCACCATTGCGCGGGCCAATAACATTACTGACCCCAACCAGATATATCCCGGCCAGGTGCTGACCATTCCCGCCACCGACGATGGCCAGGGTACCTATATGCAACCAGCAACCTTCAACGCCCCGGCTGCCCCACCGACGATCACCACCGGCAAGCAGATCGTGGTCGACCTCAGCGACCAGCGCGTCTATGCCTACGAAAACGGCCAACTGCTGCGGTCAGTGTCGGTCTCCACTGGTCTGGACGTCTACCCCACTGTGCAGGGCGACTTTAATGTGTATCTGAAGTACGACTCGCAGACGATGTCCGGTCCCGGTTATTACCTGCCCGGCGTGCCTTACGTGATGTACTTCTACCAGGGCTATTCGCTGCACGGCACCTACTGGCACAGCAACTTCGGCACGCAAATGTCACATGGCTGCGTGAATATGTACACGCCCGACGCGCAGTGGTTCTATAACTGGGCACCGATTGGAACGCCGGTGCATGTCCAGGCGTAACTCAGGCAATCTCTTGAAATAGCCAGGGGCCTCCCGCGCGGTGGCCCCTGTTGATATAAACTGAAATCTCTGTTGTTATCTATGCGTGCTTTTCTGACTACACGAAATCAATCTTGGGCGGCTTCGCGGCCCCGGTGCAGCGCCTCGAGATTCGAAGCGACTACTTTCTCGCCTTTGCGCCCAAACACTTCGCGGATACCGGCCTCAAGCTGCGCCAGTTCCAGCGGCATATACACCGACGCGGCCCCCAGCAGCACCATGTTTGACGAGCGCGCGGCACGCATGGCCTTTGCAATCCCCTGCGCATCGATCAGTGTCACGTGTGGGTACTGCTCCAGTGCGCCGTAGACAGTATCAATCTCCGGGTAATCGGGTATGTTGATGAAGGGCGTTTTCTCCGTCACGATCACGCCGTCCGCTGAGAGGAAGCCCACGTAACGCAGCCCTTCCATCGGCTCCATCGACAGGATCATGTCGGCCTTGCCGTGTGGCACCAGGTCGGAATAGATCGGCCTGCTCCCATAGCGCAGGTGGCTTTCGACCGCCCCGCCCCGCTGCGACATACCGTGCACTTCCGCCTGTTTGAGATGCAGCCCGCTGTTGACCGCCGCGATCCCAATGATGGCCGCAATCGACAGCACGCCCTGCCCGCCCACACCGGATAGAATCACGTCGTATTTCACATTATCCGCCATTCTTCGCCGCCTTTTCTGCCTTACGCGAACGCTTGGCCGTCTCGATGCACTCCCGCCGCGCGATAATCACCGACACGCCCTCATATTCCAGCTCCTCGCGGATCACCTGCACATTCTGCTCATGCTGGCGTGGCAGCGGCGTGATCACACGGACGTGTTCCTCCGGCACACCGACTCCAACCGCGATGCGTTCCAGGTGTCCCTCCGCCGGAGAAGTCTGGCCGCCGGTCATGGCCGTCGTCTCGTTGTCCACGATGACAACCTTTACCGGGGAATTGGCGTTCACGCAGTCCAGCAGGCCCGTCATCCCGGAGTGACTGAAGGTCGAGTCGCCGATCACGGCCACCGCCGGACGCAAACCGGCATCCGCTGCGCCTTTCGCCATCGTGATCGATGCGCCCATGTCCACACACGAGTTGACCGCGCTGTAAGGCGGCAGCGCTCCCAGCGTATAGCAGCCAATATCCGAGAATACACGTCCTTTGGAATAGTCCTCCAACGCGGCAGTCAGCGCCGTCAGGCTGTCCCCGTGTGGGCATCCATCGCACAACTGCGGCGGACGCCCGGTGATAATGTCCGGCGCGGGATAGGATGGCCCCGGCGGCTCAAAACCTAACGCCTGCGCTACCAGCGAGGGGTTCAATTCCCCGGTTCGTGGCAGCGAGCCGTCCAGTCGTCCGCGCACTTTCCCCGCATCGAACGGGTAACCGCGCAGCTTTTCTTCCACCAGCGGATACCCATCTTCCAGCACCAGGATTTGGTCACAGCTTTCGACCAGCCGCCCCACCAGCTTCGATGGCAGCGGGTACTGCCCGATCTTGAGCACCGGATGCGGACAACCATCCGGATAGTTTTCCATCAGGTAATTGTACGCCAGCCCACACGCCAGAATACCCAGGCGCTTGTCTGGACCATTCTCGTAGCGGTTCAGGAACGACACTTCCGACTCAACCTCGAACTCGCGCTGCTTCTCCACCAGGGCAGCATAATTCCGCCGCGAAATGGCAGGCAGCAGCAGGAATTGCAGCGGATTCGCGGGCAGATTCAGTTCCTTTTCTGGGATGCGCGCCCGCGTCTCGATGTCGGCGCGCGAATGTGACAGCCGCGTCGTCAGCCGCACCAGCACCGGAATGGCGTATTTCTCCGACAATTCGAAGGCATAAAACGGCAGGTCATAGGCTTCCTGCTGGTTGGCCGGCTCCAACGACGGCACCAGCGCGAACTGGGCGAAATAGCGCGAGTCCTGCTCGTTCTGCGAGGAGTGCATTGACGGGTCATCGGCTACGGCCACCAGCAGCCCACCGTGTGCACCGGTGATCGCCGCGTTCATGAACGGGTCGGCGGCCACATTCAGCCCAACATGTTTCATGCACGCAATCGCGCGTTTACCGGCGTAGGACATCCCCAGCGCGGCTTCCAGCGCCGTTTTTTCGTTGGCCGCCCATTCACGGTGCACATCGCGTTCGGCGGCTTCCTGCGAACGTTGAACATATTCCATAATTTCAGTTGACGGCGTCCCCGGATAGGCATAACACCCGGACAAACCGGCATCCAACGCCCCCTGGGCCAACGCCTCGTTTCCTAACGGCACAAATTTCCGCATGTACAGTCCCTTCGTCTTCTCGATTAACTCAAATAATCTACTGATTTTTCTGGGAATACTCCCTGATCGTAGTATACGCGCCGACCGCCCCACCCCAACAGGCCATTTCGCCCCTTCCTCCCCTGCCAAACGTTACTTCTCCTATGTGACGCCCGACCCGGGTCTACCTCACACGGCCCGAGCTAGACAACTACCCGGAGGTTATCTTAGAATTGGCATATTGAGCACCCTCTAGTGTTATCATTCACTGTG
This sequence comes from Chloroflexota bacterium, assembly GCA_010092855.1. GTDB lineage: Bacteria > Chloroflexota > Anaerolineae > Aggregatilineales > Aggregatilineaceae > TC-15. The sequence goes on from JAADYV010000181.1 coordinate 37,124, forward strand.
TGGTGGAAACATGTCCGATGCCATCCATGAACTAAAAACAAGACTGGCGGCGGTTGAGCGCGACTCGCATACCGATATCCGGGAACAGATCGATCTCCTCAACACGCTTGCCAGGAAATTGACGGATATCGACCCCGCCGGCGGCTTAAACTACAGTCATCGTGCCTATGAGCTGTCGCAGTCCGGGCCCTTTGCCACGCAACCATACGCGCTCGGCTTAGCTACCAGCCTGTTGATGCTGGGGGTCTGCAACTACCAGCTAGGCAACTACGGCAAAACGCTCTCACTACTCCTCGAAGGGAAAGCTGTTGCCGAAGCTGGCGGCAATCTCCAGCTCCAGGCAGAACTGCTGCTGAATATCGCCAAAACGTACAACATTCTCGGTGACCTGCCGGTGGCGACGGACTACCTGGTTCGAGCTATCGAGCTGTGCGAGGAAACAGCCTTCCAGCAAGGAGAAGCTGAAGCCTATCGCGTTATGGGTGTCATCCACCACCGGCTTGCCAATCACCAACGGGGCCTGAATGCCTTTCGCAAGGCTTTGAAAATCGAGCGGGACATCGGCAATAAGCCAGGCGAAGCAGCCCTGCTTAATGACATCGGAGTGCAATACTGCACACTCAAAGACTTCAACAATGCGCTGGACAGTGCCTGTCGTAGTCTCGCACTTTCCCAAGAATTGCAGCTTGACATGCTCGAAGCAAATGTACTCTGCACCATAGGCGAAATCTACTTCGCACTGGGTGATGGCGATCAGGCGCTGGCGTACTTCGAACACAGTATCGTGTTGTCGCGGCGGCTAGGCTTTAAATATGTAGAAATGTTTGCGATGATGATGTCCGGCGAGGTCCATCTACGGCGGGATCGTGTCAACCAGTCCCTACCCTGCCTGCACCAGGCGTTAGCAATTGCCCACAAAATCGACACCAAAGCAGAACTGTACCGCTGTCACCAACTGCTGGCCAGGGCATACAAACGCCAGAGCGACTTTGAAACTGCGTTATTCCATCAAGAACAGTTTCACATGGTATACGAGACAGTATTCAACGAGGAAGCGGATACAAGAGCAAGAAATCTACAGATCGCTCACGACACAGAAACCGCTCAAAAAGAAGCCGAAATCTACCGCCTGAAGAACGTGGAACTCGAGCAAGAGATCGCGAAACGGCACAAATTCGAACAGGAATTGCAGAACTCCCATGACCGTTTGTGGGCCCTGCGTCGTACAGATTTTGAGCTAACGTCCGAATTGGCTGTTAATCATGTGCTGTCGGTCGCGCTGGAGTCCGCCATGCAACTCAGCGACGCCCAAGCGGGCGGGATTTGGCTGGCCGAAGGGGACAACTTCCGGTTGGTGCAGCCTGCTGGCCATTACCCGGCAGAGTTGATTGGATCGTGTTTGCCCACTGAAAGCGGAATCTTTGCGCGCGTTATCCTCCAACAACACGCAGAGTTGATACCCAACGTGGCTGCCGACTTAGCGACCGTTCCTATCGTGGCTGGCATCTCCGCGATGTTGGCGCTACCTCTGCTGTCGCGCCAGCGGCTGGTGGGCGTGCTGAGCCTGGAAGCCGTTGAACCAAATGGCTTTGCTTCTGACACTTTCGACACGCTTAGCCTCCTGGCAGCGCGCATTGCGGTTGCCATCGATAATGCCCAGGCACATGAAGAACTGGAACACCTCGTCGCAGAACTCGACGCATTCGCGCACACCGTCGCTCACGACCTCAAGAATCCGCTGACCGTAGCCTTCGGTTTCGCGGAGACGTTGCGCACCACCGCTTTCGACTGCCTGACCGAAGACGATTTCAATGAGTCGATGGACACGATTTCAGACAGTGTCATCAAAATGAACAGCATTATCGATGCGCTCCTGCTGCTGGCCAGGGTACGGACGACAGACGAAGTCGACATCGACGTGATCGATACCCCCACCCTGGTGCGCGCCGCCCAGCAGCGTTTGCGCCACCTGGTACATCCGTGCAAAGCCGAAATCACGGTTCCGACCAGTTGGCCTGCTGCACGCGGCTATGCGCCGTGGGTCGAGGAAATCTGGTGCAACTACCTCAGCAATGCGCTGAAGTATGGCGGCCATCCCCCGCGTATCGAATTGGGCGCTGATGTTCAACCCAACGATATGGTCCGTTTTTGGATTCGGGACAATGGACCGGGTCTCAAACCTGATGAACAGGCGCTGTTGTTCACCCCCTTTTCGCGCCTGAACCGCGTCAAAGTCGAGGGACAGGGCCTCGGTCTGTCCATCGTACAGCGCATAGTAGAGAAGCTGGGCGGGCAAGTCGGCGTCGACAGTCAGCCCGGTCACGGCAGCGTCTTCAGTTTCACGCTGCCGCTCGCAGAAAGCAAGCAGATACCATGACACCTCCCCAACCTCCCATCCACGCCGTCCTGCTAGACATCGATGGCACACTGTATTTTGCCGGAGACTGGATCGACTCCGCGCTAGACACAGTCCGCTGGCTGTTGAACCGCAATCTCCAGGTGCGCTTCCTGACCAACACCACCACCACAAGCCGCCGCGCCGTCTGCCAGCGGTTTGCACCTCACCTCGACGTCCCCGAAGACTGGTTCTTCACGCCCGCGCGCGCCGCCTATCGCTGGTTCCGTGCGCAAGCCTCACCCCCCACCAGCATCCTGCCTCTCGTCCATTCCGACGTTCTGCCAGACCTGGGAGACCTGCCCCTTGTCCACGACGAGAACGCCGACGTAGTGTTGCTGGGCGACATGGATGACGAGTGGACTATCGACGCGCTGAACACCGGCCTGCGCGCCCTACTGAATGGGGCCACACTGGTGGCGCTGGCCCGCAATCGCCACTGGAAGGCGCGTGACGGCTACCGGCTGGATATCGGCGCGTTTGTGGCCGCGCTGGAGTACGGCGCGGATGCGCGCTGTGAAACTGTCTTTGGCAAGCCCAACCCGGTCTTCTTTTCTGCACCGCTGAATGAAATGGGCATCGAACCGGGACACGCGCTGATGGTAGGTGACGACCTGGAAGGAGACGTGATTGGGGCAGTAAACGCTGGTTTGCAGGGGGTGCTGGTCAAGACTGGCAAGTTCCGCCCTGCCCTGCTGGACAACATCCCAGCTCACATTCCCGCGATCGACTCGATTGCCGTCTTGCCGGACCTGCTCCGCGAGTCGTGAAACCCCGCACAATTGCATATCCGCGCAACCGTGCAATTTAGGCTGGACGGTAAAGCCCATTTAAGGGTATAATGCAAATTCTGCCGGGGGACTGTGAAACTGGTTTTACCTTCAGGGCCGTTAACGTCCGTCAACCGCCAAACCGTCGCCTCAATTTCTATTAGCACGCAAGTAGCCTGCAGGAGAGGCACATATGAAGATTCTGCTTCGTATTCTCCGCTATATGCGCCCCCACTGGCGGATCGCCGTCCTCGTCTATGCCTGCCTTATCGGTGTGACACTGCTCACTCTGGTCGGTCCCTGGCTGATCGGTGAAGCCGTCGATACAGCGCTGGGCGAGCAGGATAATTTCGCGCTTTTCCCGGATGACTGGTC
>JAADYV010000182.1 GCA_010092855.1 Chloroflexota bacterium
CCCAGGTCCAGCCGGACGCCCCATTCTGCGCCTTCCATCAGGCGGATGGCTGCCGGTTCGTCATAGTCCAACGGGGTGCCGCCGTCCACCAATTGGATCGCAGGTGTGCCCTTGCCGTCCAGCAGCCACAGTCCCAGCCGCGCCGGGTCCAGCGGAACGCCGGCATAACCTGCCGCGCACAGAATCCGCCCCCAGTTGGGATCAGCGCCGTAAAACGCGGTCTTGACCAGCGCCGAGGTAGCGATGTGGTCGGCAACGGTTTTGGCAGTGGCCTCGTCTGGTGCGCCAGTGACGTACAGCGTGACAAATTTGGTCGCGCCCTCGCCATCCCGCACAATAGCCTGCGCCAACTGGGTGCAGACATCGATCAGCCCACCAGTAAACACCGTTTCATCCCCAACCGTAACACCGGAAGCGCCGTTCGCCAGGGCCAGCACGGTGTCGTTGGTGCTCATGTCGCCATCCACCACCACGTGGTTGAAGCTGGCATCGACGGCATGGCGCAGGGCACGATCCAGCACATTACGCGGCACGGCGGCATCGGTCGCAATCACGGCCAGCATGGTGGCCATGTTGGGCGCAATCATACCGGAACCTTTCGCCATGCCGGTGATGGTGTAGCCCGCCGGGGTTTGAACACTGGCCAGCTTGGGGCGCGTATCGGTGGTCATGATCGCGTGGGCGGCGTCGGCCCAGCCATCGGGCGACACCTGCGGGGCCAGCGCCCCGATGCCGGATGTAATGCGCTCCATCGGCAGTTGCATCCCAATCACGCCGGTCGAGAGCACCAGCACCTCGTCCGGTGTGCAGCCGACCCGTTCCGCGACGGTTTGCGCCGTCTGGCGGGCGTTGGCCATCCCCAGTTCGCCCGTGCAGGCGTTGGCGCTGCCGGTGTTGGCGATCACGGCGCGCACCTGGGCATTCTCTGCCGCCAGCACCGCCTGGTCAACCAGCACCGGCGCGGCCTTGACCTGGTTGGTGGTGAAGACGCCCGCCGCCGTACACGGCTGGTCACTGATAAGCAGCGCGATATCCTTAGCGCCTTCCGGCTTCAGACCGCAGTGCACCCCGGCCAGTTGAAATCCCTTGACAGTATACACGGCCATATGCTTTCACCTCCCGCCGCAGTGATAGGTCAGCGCCACTTCGTCGCAGGCGTGACGGAACGGGCACGGCGCACAATCGCGCCACACTTTTTCGGGGAAATTGGTGACGGAATCGTACCGGAAGCCAAGCGTCTCGAACAGGTGAGCCGCGCGCGTCAACACCAGCACGGTGGAGGTTCCGCGCTCGCAGGCAAGGTCCAGCCCGGCGCTAACCAACCGGCTGGCAATGCCGTTACCGCGATAGGCGGGATCGACCGCCAGCGACCGTATCTCGCACAGGGTGCGCGAGTAATCGACCAACGACACGCAACCCACCACCTGGCCGTTTTTCTCAGCGACCAACCAGTCGTCGGGATGGGCAGCGATCTCTTCCTGGGTGCGGGGCAGCATCCGCCCGGCGCGCACTTCGTCCGCGAACAAGGCACAGATAGCAGCAGCTTCTTCTGTAATGGGATGGCGAATGATCATGCGGCAGCGATCTCCGTAAGGATGGCGTCCAGTCTGGCGATGAGTTGATCAACGTGCGTTTCTTCGATGATCAGCGGGGGCAGCAGGCGCAACACAGTCGGCCCGGCATTCAGCAGCAGCAGTCCATGCTCGTACCCCTGCTGCACCACCGGCAGCACGTCGATGTCCATCTGGACGCCGATCATCAGGCCCAACCCGCGCACTTCCTGGATGTGGGGCGAATGCAGTTCCTGGAGCCGCGCCCGCAGGTGCTCGCCCATGTGCGTGACGTGATCCAGCATGGCGGGATCGGAGACGCGCCGCAGCACGACTTCCGCCGCGCGACAGATCACGGGGTTGGCGGCAAAGGTGCTGCCATGATCGCCGGGCTGCATCACCGCCGCCACGCGATCCGTGAGCAGCGTCGCGCCGATGGGCAGGCCGCCGCCCAGCGCTTTGGCGACGGTCATGATGTCCGGCGTAATCCCGGCGTGTTCGTGCGCCCACAACTTGCCCGTGCGCCCCATTCCGCTCTGGATTTCGTCGAAGACCAGCAGCGCGCCGTAATGGTCGCAGGCCGCGCGCAGCGCCTCCAAAAAGGCGGGATCAGCAATGTGCACCCCACCCTCGCCCTGCACCGGCTCGACGAACACGGCGCACGTCCCCGGCCCGATGAGCTTGTGCGCGGCGTCGATGTCGTTAAACGGGGCAAAAGAAACGCCCGGCATCAGCGGGCGGAAGGGGGCCTGGTATTTCTCACGGGCGGTGAGCGCCAGCGCGCCAGCCGTGCGACCGTGAAAACTCCCGGTGAAGGCCACAATATCGGTCTTGCCGGGATTGTGCGCGGTGCGGGCATACTTGCGCGCAAACTTGATCGCCGCTTCGACCGCTTCGCCGCCGGAATTACAGAAATAGACCTTGTCAGCAAAGCTGGTGGTGCACAGCAGCTCGGCCAGGTCCGCGTGCGGCGCGGTGTGATATAGGTTGCAGACATGCGATAGCTGCGCGATCTGCTCGTTGATGGCGGCGGTGATCTCCCGATCGGTGTGGCCCAGCGCGTTGACGCTAATGCCAGAAACAAAGTCCAGGTACTGCTTACCGTCGCTGTCGGTCACGGTCATGCCCTGGCCCTGCACCAGCACGAACGGCGCTCGCGCGTAGGTGTTGAGCACATACTGGTCGGTCTTCTCTGGTATATCGTGCATTCTGGCCCCTCCAGAAGTTGCAGCCTGAATCTCAGGCAACGAATTCAGTGCCCGTTCCGGCGCTCAGTCCGGGCAGGTTAGTGATGACGGCTTTTTGGACCCCGCTGGCCACCGCCGCCAGCGCCGCGTTGACCTTGGGGATCATGCCGCCGGTGATGATTTGCTGCGCGATCAGGTCCTGCGCTTCCGTCACTGACAGGCGGGGCGTTACCTCGGCCCCCACCTGCACACCGGGCACGTTGGTCAGGAAAGCTGCGTACTGCGCGTGCAGCGCGCCAGCAATCGCCCCGGCAGCGTGATCGGCGTTGACGTTGTAGCTGCCGTCCGGCCCCATCGAGATCGGCGAGACGACGGGTACCACGCCCTGCGCGCACAACTCCAGCAGTATCTCGGCGCGCACGTTTACGATGCGCCCCACACGCCCCATATCTTCCGACCAGGGTTCGACCTGGAGCAGTCCCCGGTCCACGCCGCTGATGCCCAGCGCATCCACACCCGCATTGATCAAGGCGAACGTCAACTGCTTGTTGACCTGGCCAGAGAGCACCATCTCGGCGACTGTCAGTGATGCACAATCCGTCACCCGCTGGCCGTGCACGTACACCGGTTCCAGCCCTAACTGCTGTTGCAAACGATTGATCGCCTGGCCGCCGCCATGCACCAGCACACACGGCGTATGCGCGTTCAGGCCCGCGACGGCCTGCGCCAGTTCGTCCACAAATCCCGGTCGGTCCAGGTCGTTGCCGCCGATCTTGATGACAA
>JAADYV010000183.1 GCA_010092855.1 Chloroflexota bacterium
GTATTCCTGCACCAGTGCCGGATCGTTTTCGATGTCCGCTTGCAGTGCCTGTACCTCTTGTTCCAGGTCCGGGCCGTAATCCACCTGTGCTGTGAGGCTATCCTTGGGCTGCGTCCCGACGGTGTGAATCGCCTCGCGCAGATTTTCCAGGCCGATGCCGCGACTGCCGACGGTTTCGATCACCGGCGCGCCGCCCAGCCGCCGGGACAGCGCGGCAGTATCGATCTTTACGCCGCGACTCTGGGCGATGTCGCTCATGTTGAGCGCCACGATCACCGGCACGTCGAGTTCGAGCACCTGCGCCACCAGGTAGAGGTTGCGCTCCAGGTTGGAAGCATCAACCACCACGACGACCGCCTCCGGGTGCTCGTTGACGATGAAGTCACGCGCGATGATTTCTTCGAGCGAATAAGCGGTCAAGCTGTAGGTGCCGGGCAGGTCCACTACCAGGATTTCCGTGCCGTTGATCACGGTCCGGCCTTCTTTTTTCTCAACAGTCTTGCCGGGCCAGTTGCCGACATGCTGCCGCGAGCCGGTCAGCGAGTTGAAGAGCGTACTTTTCCCGACGTTGGGATTACCGGCCAGAGCGATGGTAAAAGCGGTCATCAATCGTTACTCCTGTGAGGGGATTAAGTATCTTGTTGAGCTGAATTATTGTTTGGTCCACCGGGGTGAACGCGAATGCGGCGCGCCAGACCGCGCCCAATTGCCAGGCGGGTGTCGTGCTTGACGGCCAGGATCAGCGGGCCGTGAAAGTCGTTTTTGACCACGCGCACCGTCAGGCCGATGTTCAGGCCCAGGTCGGCGATGCGCTGGCGCAGCCGCGCGCAGTCCTGAATAGTGGTCAGCGTCACGGTTTCGCCCGGCGCAACCAGGCTCAGCGGGATGGGAGCAGCAGAATCGTGGGGCTGGGTCGGGCTGACGATATCCCTGTGGTGTGCCCGGCGGTGCCTGCGTGTGAAACGTCGTGGCATCGTATTACTGGTCAGCATCGGGCTGCATCTCGACTTCGATCATCTGCGCTTCGGAGCGACGTAACGAGAGGTGGTAACCCCGCACGAGGTATTCCGCCGGGTCACCCAGTGGGGAAGTTTTGACCATCTCGATTTCTGTACCGGGCGTGAGGCCCATATCCATAATGCGGCGGCGCAGCGCCCCCTGGCCGTTGATGCGCCGGACGACAGCGCGATCTCCTATGGCAATCTGGTCGAGGGTTTGAGGTTCGGGCATGGATGGCTCCTATGGCGTATTTATTGCGAGTGGTTCTCAATAAGCTTGTGGGTATTATTCCCGGCTTGTTTCGGGCGCGAAAGTGACAAATCTCACCCCGTGCTGATGGCAACCGGCCTTTTGTTGAGAATTAATCGCAATTAACAGAGCGCGCCCAAAGTCGTTTGGTGGTCGATGCGCATCTAATCCGCAGCAGCCGAAGGTATTCAAAGGAGGTTGGACACCATGGCACGTGACTTGATTGCGATTGGGATCGATGACCAGGGGCAGGTATGGGGCGGGCATTTTGGCATCGCGCCGCGTTACGCGATTTATGATCGCGGCGGGACACTGGTCGAAACGCGGGTCAATCCCTACGGCGCAGGGCAGGGGCAGAAACAGCAGCACCACGACAATCCCCAATGGATCGTAGACCTGCTGCCGGAGTGCGGGGTATTCATCGCCCGGCGTATGGGCAAGCCGCAGATGGTCGAGGCGCTGGGCATCCGGGCTGTGCTGACCGCCGAACAAACACCCTCGGCGGCGCTGGCGGCGTTTCTGGCCGAAACCGACAATCGCCCGTAACGGCCGGGTCAGCGCCTGACCCGGATACACCCGGCCATTTCAAAGCTGATCACGCAGTCCTGACCGGCACAGCGCAGGGTAATCGGCCCCTCGAACGGCGCGGCGCTCACCAGTTCGACCGGTTTTTGAGGCAGCAGGCCGAGTTCGCTCAGGTAACGCAGCCGGTCGGGATCGCTGATCTGAATGCGGCTGATCGTACCCTGCTCACCGGGCTGCAACTCGCCCAGCGCCACATCCTCGATGATGGGCAGCACGCCGTCGCGTGTGGGGATCGGCTCACCGCGCCGCGTGAACGCGGGTGAACCGGTCAACTCGTCGATCCGGTCTTCGATGGTCTGATTCACGCCCTGAAAAAGGGTGTAGGCCAGCGTATGCGCTTCTTCCCAGGCGAAGCGCATCACGTCATTCAGAAAAACCTCGGCCAGCAGGTAACGGCGGATGATGGGCATAGCGCGCTGCTGGCCCTCGGCAGACAAGGTCAGACCGCGCTCCTGGGTGCGCTCGACCAAACGCTGTTTTTCCAATCGCTGGATCATGGTCGAGACAGCGGGCAGCGATACATCCAGGTGGTGCGCGAGATCGGAGATCGTGAGTTCGGGCGTCATTTGCTGTAAGCGGAAGATTGCTGCCAGGTAGCGTTCCATCGCCGGTGTAATCATTTTTTCCCTCGAAGCAGACAGGATCGGATCGCAGCAGCAACCAGGGCAATTGGCGGTGTGGGGGAATGGGTTGCAGCCAAGGCAGTTGGCAGTCGCACAGGTATGGCAGCAGTGGACATTGACAGAGACGTGTGCCGCCCTTCCATCTGGCAACTACCAGTGACGAACGCATCGTAATTGAGAATTATTCGCAACAAAAGTGATATGTATCACCCCTTCTGCGCGCCGTTTATCACACGAGTTCAGCCCCGGTTGATTGGTCAACGCCGCTTATCGCGCCATTTTCGCGCACTTCAACTACGACTCATTTGCAGTTAATATCCCATTTGCTCTTGATTAAGCGCCATTCGCCATGTTATCCATGTTCCCGGTGACCCGTACCCCAAAAAACCTCGTGTCATCGTGGATTGAGACGAAGAAGCTCCCAACCAACGGTAGAATAGGTCGCGTGCCTTACCATGGAGAAAGGGAGTTAAATGATCTGGTTCATGGTGTTTCAGGTGGTATCGACCCTGGTCGAACTGGTCAGGTTGGGACGTCAATCGGCGAGCGAGAAGGACCTGGAAATCCTGTTGCTACGGCGGCAACTGGCGATCTATGAGCGTAAACAAGCGCAACCCATGCGCCTGTCACGCAGCGAGAAACTGCCGTTGGTGGTACTGGGGACCAAACTGAAAACCCAAACCGGGCGCACCATCAAGGCCATGGGTGATGTGATTCGGATCGTGAAACCCAAGACGCTGTTGCAGTGGCACCAGCAGTTGGTCAAGCTCAAATGGACCTATCGGCGACACCATCGGGGCGGCAGACCACGTACAGATCGCGACCTCGAGCAGCTCGTGTTGCGCTTGGCTCGCGAAAACGACTGGGGTTCTGAACGGATTGAAGGGGAACTGCTCAAACTCGAGTATGAGATTAGCGATGAAACGGTAAGGAACATCCTGCGCCGCCACGGTATCCCGCCACCTGTGGGGGTCATTTATTGTATCCGCCGCAGAATTTCCCCGTAAAGTCGGTATAATCGCCTCTTCAAATTGAACCTAACCACCGCTGCAAAAGGACA
>JAADYV010000015.1 GCA_010092855.1 Chloroflexota bacterium
GGCAGCGATCCAGACCTAAGTAGCTATGTGCCGGGTGGCGCTCCTGGTGATGACCAGGATCGTATCGTGCGCCACGTTTACGACAAACTGGGGCGTGTCACCAAGACGACAGATCCCGCTGGTCTGGAAACCTTCTTCGTTTATGACCGACTGGGACGCCAGGTCCGCACGGTTGAGAACTACGTCGAGCAGCCGGGATCAGATATAACCGAGTGGGTGTGGAATGCCACCGCTGAGGTTCCGCGCTGGGAATACAGTGATACAGACACGACCCCCATTGATCATGGCACGGCGAATGATCAGAATCTCATCACCGATTTTGTCTACAACAAAGCCGGTGAGCTCATCAGTTTGCGTGATGTACGGGGAACGCAGACCGTATTCGTCTACGACGGTGTGGGGCGGCAGATTCAAGTAATCGAGGGAACTGGCAGCAAACTCGAAACCCAATCCTACACCTGCTACGACAAAGCCGGGCGTGTGCTGCGCACTATCACCAACTGGGACGGCGAAGGGGTGCCTGACGACCAGGACATGAACGGCAACTGGACGTTTGTGCCAGCAGACCACGGCCCGCAGCAAGATATCAACCTGGTTCGTGAATTTGTATATGACTATGCAGGGCGCGTCGTCAAGACCGTCGACGCAGCCGGTTACCTCTCACAGGTTACTTATCGGGGCGATGGCCAGGTGGAGTCGACTACCGATCCACTGGGTTCGGTGGCGCGTTACGGCTACGACTCGCTGGGACGCCAGCAGCGGATTGTACAAAACTACTACAGCCCGCAAAAACTGGTAGCAGCTCGTTCGACCGGTGAAATCTATTCCCTGAACGATGATGGCAGCGATGTAATGCAGCTGACCGACCAGTACAACCCGGACCATTCACCCCAGTATGCTCCGGACGGGCATGAAGTGGTGTTTGTGTCGGATCGGGGCAGCGGCGACCAGTTGTACATCATGGCCGCTGACGGCACCAATGAACGCCTGTTGGTTGCAACGGCTCCAGGCGCTGCCAATCCTCGCTGGTCACCGGATGGCAGCAAAATCGCGTATATGGTGCCTTCCGGTTCCTATCAAATGCTTAACGTCGTAAACCGTGATGGTTCCGACGAGCAGACGTTGTACACCAACGTTCTGGCATTTGCCTGGGCTCCAGATAATAGTGAACGGCTGGCGGTGCTGCCTGGCGGAGGCTCCGCCTGGACCCAGCCCCGCATTCGTAACATCTCGGGTACCGTGCAAGAGCCGTTGACCTATGCGCCCGTACCTGTTACCTGCACGAACGTAAGCTGGGCACCGGATGGAAAGCACCTGGTTATCCGGGGCTCCAATTACCTGTACCTGGTTGACATGGAGGCGGAAACCAAACAGACCCTCTCCATCAGCGGTTACATGCCGGTCTGGTCACCGGACAGTAGCCAGATCGCGTATGTTGATCACGAAGTCACTGATGATGGCCTCTACACCATGGATGCCGATGGCAGCAACGCCCAGCGGTTGACTGATGTCTATCCGGGCAGCGCCACCACCGACTACCTGGTGTGGGCACCGGATGGCCAGCGCCTGTTCTTTCTGAACCCTCAGGGGAAATTGAGCGTTATCAACGCGGACGGCAGCGGCGAAACCGAACTCAGCGCCATGTACTTCGAACCATCGGTGAGTATCGGCGCTCGTTTTGCCCGTGATCCGGAAAGCTGGCAGTGGAACGATGGGTCTGGCCAATGGGAGGACGTGCACGGCCAACCGGTGCTGCACGGTCCCGACAACGACAAGAACATGGTGGTCACGTTGGAATATGACAAGGCGGGGCGGCGCGTCAAGCTGATCGATCCGCTGGGCCGCGAAACCGCCTACGAATATGACGGGCGCAACCGCCGTACCCGGCTGACCAATGCGCTGGACCTGGAATGGGCGGTGAGTTACAGCGACCACAACGGCGGGCTGCGCACGGTGGTGACTGACCCGCAGACTTTCCAAACCCGGCGCGATTATGATCGCCTGGGGCAACTGGCGGCCATTGACTACCTGGCTGAAGCGCCCAGGCAAACGCCGAACGTCACCTTTGCCTACGACGTGCGCGGCAGCCTGACGCAGATGGTCGAGAACGACGACGTGAGCGACATCCGCACCACGCTGTACGGCTACGACAACGCGCAGCGGCTCGCCAGCGTAACTACATCCGAAGGCGTGGTAGGTTATGGCTATGATGTAGGCGGGCTGCGAACCCGGCTGGATATGCCCGGCAATCGCACGGTCAACTACAACTATGACGATCTGGGGCGTCTGCACAGCCTGACCAACTGGGATGGACAGCCAACGCGCTTCGTCTACGACAGCATGAACCGCCGGACCGGGGTGCAGCGTGGGAACGGCCTGCACACCGTCGCGCAGTATGACCCGCTGGGACGGCTGCTGGCGCTGCACCACGGCGACACCCAGCACGCCCTGGCCCAGTTCGACTACCAGGTGGATGCGCGCGGCAACCGCGTGCAGGCCCACGAACGGTTGGCCCTGCCGCCGGTGCTCAGCCAGACGCTGGACAAGGACCACGCCAACGTCAGCTACGACCGCGGCATCTGGACCGACAGCGGCGACTTCAAGCGAACCACCGGCTTCAGCGCTTCGATGACCATCACCTTCGACGGCGACGACGCGGCGCTGACCTACGGCACCGGGCCGGATCACGGGCTGTTTGATGTCTACGTCAACGGCGGCTTCTGGCAGACGCTGGATGGCTATGCTGCTGCGCCGGGTGAAGCGACGGTGCACTTGCGACTGGCCAAGGACACCGGCAACACGCTCGAAATCCGCAGCAAAGTCGACCAGAACGCGGCCTCCAGCGGCCACGTCGTGCGCTTCAAGCAGCTCACGCTGTGGAACACGAGCTACAGCGAGCAAACGGTGGCCTACGCCTACGACGCGGCGCAGCGCCTGACCAACGCCACCTACTACGCCGGACCTGAGCCGGTGGGCGAACCGATTCGCAGTTATGCCGACAGCTTCGACCTGGCGAGCAACCGCACCGAAGCCACTGTCTTTGACGGCAGCACGGAGACGCTCACCGAGTTCGAGTACAACGCCCTCAACCAGATTTCTCAGACGCTGTCTCTTATACACATCTCCGAGCCCACGAGACC
>JAADYV010000184.1 GCA_010092855.1 Chloroflexota bacterium
CCCCGGCCAGACCCTGACTTGCCCCTGGCGGCAACTGCCAGTATGATGAAGGCACCATTGTCGTTTAATGAACAGGGGGAAATGCTCATTGATGAAAAAGCGTCTGTTTCTCATCATCACCGTTTTCTTGCTCGTGGCGCTGGGCGTGACCACAACACCCGCGCCATCGCTCGCGCAGGGGCCGCTTAACGCGCCCGGCGCGTTGTGCGTGCGCGTGGACCGCCAGCAGTTATACACCGTCTCCACCACGCAACTGCCCGACGCGCAGTTGATCATCCTCGACCTGTCGGGCAGTATGACCGATTCCGCCGGGACGGGCGGCAGCCGCATCAGCCTGGCGCTGGATGTGCTGGGCCAGTTCATCCAGGAACCGCCGGACGGCACGCTGGTCGGGCTGCGCACCTACAGCGGCTACAGCGGCTCGTGCACCGATACGCGCCTGCAAGCGCCCATTGCGCCGCTTAACCGCAGCCAACTGCAAAGCATCGTCAACAACATCCCCTACCCTGACGGTAGCACGCCCATCGCCTACACGCTGCAAACCATTCCCGGCGATTTTCAGGGCATGTCCGGGCCGAAGGAAGTGCTGCTGATCACGGACGGCGGCGAATCGTGCGGGGGGGACCCGGTCGACGTCGCGCGGCAGCTTGCGTCCCGCGATCCCAACCTGACGATCCACGTCATCGGGTTTGACATCAACGATGCAGAAGCGGAGCAGAACCTGCGCGAGATTCCGCGCGTGGCCAACGGCACCTACATCCCTGCCGAAACCACCGGCGATCTGCTCCAGGCGCTGAGCGTGGCCATTCGCGTGCCGTTTTACGCCTACAACAGCGGCGGTGTGCTGGAAGGCGAGGGCCTGGTCAACCGCACCACGCTCCCCGTGATGCCGGGCAGCTACCAGGTCCAGGTGCCCGCGTTGAGCGTGCAGGTGCAAAATGTGCTAGTCGAAGCCAACCGGGGCACCACGATCCAGGTAACGTCCTCCGGCGCAATCCAGGTCATCCAGAACGACTCAGCGTGCATTTCGGACTTTTGCCCGGATGTACCACTGCCCCGGCTGGTGATCGGCCAGCGCGGGCGGGTGACCTACGGCGATCCACGCCCGGTGCGCGTGCGCTCCGAGACGGGGCTGGACGGCGCGATCCTGACCCAGTTGGCGCTGGGCGAGGAATTCAATGTGCTCGATGGCCCGATCTGCGCCGATGGCTACCTGTGGTGGCTGGTGCAGAACAGCCAGGCCTACGGGTGGAGCGCCGAGGGTGTCTTCGGCAACTATTATCTCGAACCCTGGCAGTAGCCTTTTTATTCTTGAGTGAGGGGGAATACCACACCATCATGCAAAGACTACCGAAAAAGTCACTGGTCCTGATCGTCACCGTTATCCTGCTGGCCGCGCTGGGCATCACCGCGACGCCCGCGCCATCACTCGCGCAGGGGCCACTCAATGCGCCCGGCGCGCTGTGCGTGCGCGTGGATCGCCAGCAGTTGTACACCGTCTCGACTACGCAGCTGCCGTCCGCCCAGTTGATCATCCTCGACCTCTCCGGCAGCATGACCGATCCTGCCGGGACGGGAGGCAGCCGTTTCAACTTGGCGCTGGACGTGCTGGGCCAGTTCATCCGGGAAACGCCGGACGGCACCATGGTCGGGCTGCGCACCTACAGCGGCTACAACGGCTCGTGCACCGATACGCGCCTGCAAGCGCCCATAACACCGATCAACCGCAGCCAGATGCAAAGCATCGTCAACAACATCCCCTACCCCGACGGCAGCACGCCCATCGCCTACACGCTGCAAACCATTCCCGGCGATTTTCAGGGACTCTCCGGTCCCAGGGAAGTGCTGCTGATCACCGATGGGCAGGAATCGTGCGACGGGGACCCGGTGGCTGTTGCGCGGCAGCTCGCCGCCAGTGATCCTAACCTGACGATCCACGTCATCGGCTTTGACATCGACGACCCCGAAGCAGAGCAGAACCTGCGCGAAATCCCGCGCGTGGCCCGGGGCACCTACATCGCCGCTGAAACGACCGGCGATATCCTCCAGGGCCTGAGCGTGACCATTCGCGTGCCGTTTTATGCCTACAACAGCGGCGGCGTGCTGGCCGGGCAAGGCGAAGTCAACCGCACCACCCTCTCCGTGATGCCGGGCAGCTACCAGGTGCAGGTGCCCGCGATCAATGTGCAGGCGCGCGACGTGCTGGTCGAGGCCAACCGGGGCACGACGGTTCAGGTGACCTCTTCTGGCACGATCCAGATCATCCAGAACGACTCGGCGTGCATTTCGGACTTCTGCCCGGACGTGCCGCTGCCCCGGTTGGTGATCGGGCAGCGCGGGCGCGTGACCTTCGAAGACTTGCGCCCGCAGCGCGTGCGCGCCGAGCCAGGGCTGGACGGCGCAATCATTGCGCGCATGGAACTGGGCGACACCTTCAACGTGCTCGACGGGCCGATCTGCGCGGACGGGTATATGTGGTGGCTGGTGCAGAATAACGAGGTCTACGGCTGGACGGCAGAAGGCGTCTTCGGGGCCTATTACCTGGAGCCGATGCCGTAATCCAGGGAAGCATTCACGCTAACCCATACGCCGGGGAGTGGGCAGGACGCCGCTCCCCGGTTTTTTTGTGCGTGCTGCACAGGGTGCATGGTACGGTGCAAAACCGTGCTGGGGGCATTTGCAGTAATTGGTGATGGGTCACACTGCCGCTTGTGTGTTTTGAGCCATAGGCGGCGCTGCGGCGGACTGGTAACTCTCCAACCAACATGTGCTAACCAACGTGGAGGCAAAGCTAAGGGTTCGACTCAGGGCTATTGACATTTACATCAATACCCATTATACTAATGCTCATCGTAAAAACTAACGCCATTAGTTAAAACAAAGGAGTGTAGGAAAATGGCGAGCAATGACGTATTGGTAGTGCGCCCTGGTGAGGGGCAGCAGGTATCAGTGGGTGATCTGGGCATGGAGTTTATGGTCCGCATGGACGACACACCCAGCCAGGTCGCGCTGCACGAGTGGACGCTTCCCCCGCGCGGGCTAGGCGCGCCGCCCCACATCCACCGCAGCGAAGACGAGGTTTTTTATGTGCTGGAAGGCGACCTGACCGTGATGGAGGACGACGCCATCACCAGCGCGCGCCCCGGCGACTACGTGGTGCTGCCGCGTGGCCGGCTGCACACCTTCTGGAACGCAGGCGACACCCCGGCCCGGATGCTGGTGGTGCTCACACCCGGCCAGCTCGAAGCGTACTTTGTGGCCGCCAACGCCCTGATCGCGTCCGGCAACGGGGCTGATCCAGCGCAAGTAATCGGTCTGGCAGAGCAATATGGGTTGGAGCTGCGCATGGACCTGCTGCCGGTCCTGATGGCGGAACATGGCCTGGAGACCGGCCTGCCGATGCCACCGGAACAAGGGTAGCGGTTGCTGTGAGCGAATCGAAACAAGAGGAACGCAAGGTTCCCACGCCGCAGGAACGCCGCCGTCGCAACCGCGAGGAGATGGTGGACGCGATTCTCGGCGCAGCGCGCGA
>JAADYV010000185.1 GCA_010092855.1 Chloroflexota bacterium
TAGCGCACTGTGGCTCACCGCTCTCGGGTGTAGTGCAGGTGCTCACATCGCGCACCGAAACTAGTTCGGCATTGTACTGTGCCAGCGCCGCGTAGTCGATGACAATGTCTTCGGCTTGGAGCTCATCTAGCTTGGCCGTGACCTTATCGAAGCTTTCCGCACTACTCTCGCCGCCGGTCGCGAAAATGATCACATTGCCGCCGGTGTCGCGCTCCAGCAGTTGGCCGAAGGCGTCGTCAATCGTTCGAGCCAACATGGTGATCAGGCTGAGCGTGAAGACGCCAACCCCCAACGCCAGCAGGGTTGACGCGCCTCGGTTTTTGGTGGACAGCATTGAGCGCAGCGCCACCTTCAGGTCGACGATACGCAGCCGCTGCATCAGGCGTCCGATCAGCCATAAGGGGAAGGTGATGATGTACAGCAGCACGTTGAAGAACCATACTGGCAGCCGGACAGCCACGTGCACGAAGACCCAGGGCATTTTACGCTTGCTGGGCGGCAGCTTCCACAGCCACATTTCCGACCAGTCGCCCCCGCCGAGGCTCCAGATCATGGCCATCAAGATCATGTACAGAATCGCGGCCCCGACGAATGCCCCAAACAGGATCAATACGGCGGGAATCAGGTCCCCAAAGACATAGCCAGCCAGGGCAAAACCCGCGATATACACAGCCCAGCGCCCCGCGCGGACAGCGAGCGGCTGCCGCTGCCAAAACGCCAGGAAGCCCCCGACGACCATGCCGAGGCCCATCAAGCTGCCCAAGAACAATCCAACCATTCGGCCTGTCGTGCGCAGCGCCCGCGAAGATAGCAGGTCTCCTGTCAACGCCTGTGCAACCAGGCTGGTGATCACGATCACGAACAGCAGCGCGACAAACGAGCGCAGCAACCCCGCCCGCGGCACCACGTTGTCGCTGGGGCGCAGCACCAGGCTGGGTCGCACCTGCCCGGCAGCCAGCGTCGGCAGGAAGCCAAACACGGTCGTGACGACGATGCCGACGATGAGACCGTTGATGGCCGGGGACAGCGAGATACGGAAGGTGAGCGGCTGGGCTACGAACTGCTCGGCGAAACCCTGCAACAGGTAGGCCGCCACCCAGCCCAACAGGATACCCGCGATGCTGCCGACGATGCCCATCAAGACCGCTTCGACCAGAAACAGGGTCGTGATCTGTTCGGCTTCCAGACCGACGGTCTTTAGTACCGCGATCTCGGTTGTGCGGCGACTGACCATCACCAGCATAGTGTTCACGATCCCGATACCGCCGATCAGCAGCGAGATCAATCCCATGATGATCACCAGATCGTTGAGAACGTCTGAGATTTGCTCATTTTGTTCCTGCAGGTCCTCAGTGGTCCGCACGTTCAGGAAGGGGTAGCGCGCTTCGATATCTTCGGCCATGTCCTGCATGGCGATAGTGTCGTTGAGTTTGATGAAGACGGTTTGCGCGCCGGGATCGATGCCTTGAATCAACTCGGCATCGACCGCTGAGACATCCAGGTAGTAGAATCCGGTGAGCGTGGCGATGAAATTCTCATCCATACCACCTTCGGTATCGGAGTCGACGATGCCGCGCACAATGAACGGCTGGCGGCCTCCAGAGATGGTGACCTCATCACCGATACCGGCCTCAAGTGTGTCGGCCAGGTTTTCGCTCAGCACAATGTCGGTCGGGTCTTGCATCACCTCAGCTAGCGACTCGCCTGTCTGGTCACGGACCTCACCATAGAGGGGGTATGCTGTCGCATCGATGATCATTGGCCAGGTGAAGGACGCGAAGGTGCTTTTGTCAGGGATGCTGAGGCTCAATCCGGTGAAGCCAGTTATCGACTGCTGGTAGGTGAACGTCTCAACATATTGCCCATAGCCCGATTCGTCCGTCAACCACTGCTGAAATCGGCTGTAACCCAAAGGTGAGATGTAGGTCGTGCCATCACCGCTGGTTTCCAGGATGGTGTTTTCGTCGACGGCCTCGTCTGGCTGCTCGACAGCAGCATCTGCTTCACCGTCTTCGGCTTCGTCATCTTCTTCTTCATCCACGAAACCACCAGCCGTGATCCGAATATCGGAGCGATTACTTTCCTGAAGGTTGGTCGTCAGCGTATCTTCGAGCATGACGCCGACGGTTTGCAGGCTGACGATGGCGGCGACACCGGCGGCGATACACAGCAGCGCGAAGATCGTGCGCTGGCCGTTGACGCGCAGGTCGTTGTACGAATGCCGGAGGTAAAAGCGGAATTGTTCGATCATGGCCCTAACCCCGGCGTTCTGGGACAGGCATCGACGTCAGTTCGCCAGTGGTCCGCTTGTCGCGCAGCATCTGAACAGCGGCCAACTGCGCACTGGAGCGGGCGTCGACATCTTCCGCCACGCGCCCATCCACCAGCGACACGACGCGCTGTGTCTGCGAAGCGACGTCCATGTCATGCGTTACGATGATCACGGTGGTGCCCGTTTCTTTCTGGACATTGCGCAGCGCATTCATCACGATCTCGCTGGAAAAGGAATCCAGGTTGCCGGTGGGTTCGTCGCCCAACAGCAACGGCGGATCGTTGGCCAGGGCACGCGCCAGGGCCACGCGCTGCTGCTCGCCGCCCGAAAGCTGGTTAGGTCGGTGATGCATTCGTTCTTCCAGCCCCAGCATCGCCAGCAAGTCTTTGGCGCGAGCCGCAGGGCTGAACTTGCGATTGCGCGCGAACTGGATGGGCAGTGTCACATTTTCCAGCGCAGTCAGGGTCGGCACCAGGTTGAAGAACTGGAACACAAACCCGATTTTCTCGTTGCGAACGCGGGTCAGGGCGCGTTCATCCAGATTGGTGATGTCCTGCCCGTCGATATAGATTTTGCCTCTGGTGGGTGAGTCTAGCCCGCCGATCATGCCCAGCAGCGTCGATTTACCACTGCCCGACGGACCGATGATGGCCATCAACTCGCCACGTCTGACCGACAGAGACACATCTCGTACTGCGTGCACGGTAACCTCGCCTAATTTGAGGTCTTTGGCTAGATTTTCGGCGTGCACGACCAGGTCATTGCCGGTTTGATTACCCATGCAGGTTCTCCCCTTTGCTCTTGTTCAATACATACGGAAATCAGGTTAGCGGGGTATGTTATCGACTGTCCTTAGAATCTTTACGCACCAGGACACAACGAGTTGCATGTCAGATAGTACTGTATAATGGCTCAGTTTTCCAGAGCAGCAGAATAGGCTGCGGCCAGGGCATCGACCTGCCCGATCAGCGTGGCGGCTTCCCAGGGATGGAGCGGCATGGCGTCGTACCAGGCGTTGGCCCACAAGAACGCGCCATCCGTCGCCGCGACAAAAGCCTGGATGTCGTCAAAGTCGGGTGGCAGATGGCCCCAAGCTGAGCCAAACTCTGTCACGCATAGTGGCAAACCCGGCGGCAGCAGGTCGGCAAACAACTCGTAGCGGAACGTGGTGTATTGTGTGAAGTCGGTGCGCGCCGACAGCGCCAGGACCGGGTCAACCGGGTACAGGTTCATGGCATAGCAGCCACCCTGCTGGCGCACTCGCTCCAGAACGGGATAGAGCGCCGGGTACCAGTCCATCTCATAGAAGCCCGGGCCGGCCACCGACGGGATGACATGGTCCACGCCCAGCGCGGCCATCCGGTCCAGTAGTTCATTTTGCCAGCGTACAAACCACGCCACATCCGGCCAGGCGCACTCGTTGGACGCGATCAGATACGTGAAGCGCTTGCCCTTGATATCCTGCTCGATGGCGGCAGCCCAGATGCGCGCCTCGATCTCTGGCGGCATGAGGTAGGTTGGGCAGTTGCCGATGAAGGGCCGGTAGGCCACGATCCAGCCATTGTTGTACAGCAAAGCCCCAATTTCCGGCGCGCCATAGATCGTGACTGCTGGGGTGCGGCCCTGGGCGAGCATCTGTGCGCCAAAGGCCAACAGCTCTGCCCCGTCTGCGCCTGGACCCGCCCACACGCCCCACGCGGTACGCAGATTACCGCAATCATACACTGCCAGCAGGGCCTGGCAGGCAGGGCTGTCGGCCAGCGTTGCCAGTTCTTCGCCATCATGCCACAGCGCGATCCAGGCCGGTTGACCGGCATACACTGTCTGTGCCCAGATTTCGCGGGTGGGCTGATCCCGGGTTTGATACAGCGCCAACACCTCGACCACCGCACCCTGAGTCAGCCGTCCGACTCCGGCAGCGCTGGTCCTATGATCCGCGCGCACATTGAGCCGTTCGGCCACAACCGTTGCTTCACAGCCCGGCGGCTGGGCGTGTAACGTGGGGTTGGCGCTGTTCCCGCCCAATGTCATACCTAACGTCAGCACGACCACAAGCATCACTATCAAATGTCGTTTTTCCATGCGGTGTTGCTCCACAGAGATTATCCGGCTTGTGCGCTACGCTACTTGCATGATACCGCATGGCGGAACGGGTTTTTCCTGCTGGTGTCCACCGTTCACCTGATGTCGTTTAGCGGTGCGGGCAGGTCTGCTGGAACCTGTTAGGTCATTGTAAGGGTGGGGAAAAATAGAGTAATGCCGGTGTAAGGTGCGGTATCTATGATAGTCTTAGTCTTTCTATCTCTCGCCAATGCTCGACTGGAAATTCGGGCTTTGACAGCATTCATAGTACGAAACTTGTCACGTTATCAGGAGTCGGACATGCGACGCTGGCACATTCTTTTATCAGCACTTTTAGTTATCTTCTTTTTCTCTTCTCCAGTTACCCCAGACGTACAGCCGATCCCAACAGCACAGGCGGCGACCATCAATGTCACCACCACCGTGGACGAGTTCGGCACCAACCCGGCAGCCTGCTCCTTGCGTGAAGCGATCCAGGCGGCGAACACCAACGCGGCGTTTGGAGGTTGTCCGGCGGGTGATCCGCTGCCCACTGCAGACGAGATCGTGGTTCCAGCAGGGGTATATGTGGTGACCGGTGCGGCGGGCGACGATGCCAACGTCACCGGCGACTTCGACATCACCGAGCGTGTGACCATTCAGGGTGCGGGGGCCGGAGCCACGATCATTGACGGCGGTAGCCTGGACCGTGTGTTCGATATCCAGAGCGGCAACTTCCGCACGTGGTTTATCGGTGTCACCATCCAGAACGGTACTGTACCAACTGAACGCGGCGGCGGCATCTACGCGCGCGGCTCGACCTCGTTTGTGGTGTTCGAAAACAGCGTACTGACCGCCAACACTGCGTATGACGGCGGTGGGCTGTTCAACCTGGGGCGCTCGCAGATTACCGGCAGCACCATTACCGGCAACACGGCCAACCATCACGGCGGCGGCATCAATAATAACGGCCCGCTGACCGTCACCAACAGCGCGATCAGCGGAAATTATGCAGACCGGCGCGGTGGCGGGCTGACCACCAGCGACCTGACCATGACCGGCAGCACGGTCGAGAACAACCAGGCTCCGGGTGACGGCGGGGGTGGCATCTGGGCCACAGCGGCCACGATCACCGGCTCAACTATCCAGGGCAATACCACCGGGCGCGGCGGCGGCTTGTTTGCCAGCGGCGCAGTGGTGATCAATGGCGGCACCGTCTTCACCGGCAACACGGCCAACGGCAGCATCGAGGGCGGTGGCGCGCTGATGGTCCTCGGCACGCTGACGATTGACTCTAGCACTATCACGGGCAACACGGCCTATCGCGCCGGGGGTGCCATCCGCAACGAGGACGATATCACGATCACCAACAGTACGCTCAGCGGCAACATTTCGCAGGACGGGGCCGGGGGCGCAATATTTTCTGTGCACGGATCGGACCTGGTTACGCTTACCAACACCACCATCTCCAGCAACAGTGCGCGTTCGTTCGGTGGCGGGCTGGGCACCTTCAGCCGCCTGAACCTGACCAACACGACCTTTTCCGGCAACAGCGCAGGAACGTTGGGCGGTGGCATCTATGTTTCCAGCGGTTCGCCCAGCACACTCAACAACGTCACCATCACCAACAACACCGGGGCCAGCTCCACCGGCGGGCTGCATAACAACGGTGCGGGCACGGTTACGGTTGACAACTCCATTATCGCTGGGAACCTGACTGCACCCGAAGTAGCAGGCAACATTGCCGATCTGGGTACCAACGTGCTCTCCGGCGATCCCATGCTGGACGTGCTGGCGCTAAATGCGCCTGGCGCGACGCAGACGCACGCGGTTCGCCCTGGCAGCCCGGCGGTGGATGCAGGCAACAACGCGACCTGCGCCGCTACTGACCAACGCGGCGTCGGGCGTTCGGACGGCGACGGGAACGGCTCGACAGTGTGCGACAGCGGCGCGTATGAGCGCGGTCCGAACACACCCCCGGCCATCACCGGCGTGCCAACGTTGACCGTAAACGAAGGTGCGCTGACGCCGGGCTTCGTGGTCAACTTCACCGACTCCGACCCACTGCACAGCGTGAGTGACTTCTCCGGCACAGTCGACTGGATGGATGGCTCGCCGGTCCAGAACAGCACCGGGATCACGTTTGCGGGCGGCGCAGGTACCGCCGATTTCAACCTCAATCACATCTACGCCGACGACACAACCAGCCCCACCGGAATTACGGTCACGGTGCGCGATAACTACAATGCAGGCACGGCAACGGTTCCGCTGACGGTGAACAACGTTGCGCCGGGCCTGGCGACGGTCGGCAACCAGACCGTGACGGCGGGTGTCACGCTGGCGCTGACGGACATCGGCGTGTTCAGCGATCCCGGCTTTGGTCCGACAGAAACCTTCATCTATAGCATCGACTGGGGTGATGGCTCGCCTACTGACACGGGGGTGCCTACTATTGACGTGGCCGGTGCGCCCGGCGTTGCGACGCAGGGATCGTTCGACGGCAGCCACATCTACCTGGATGCCAGCGGCAGCCCCTACACCGTGACTGTAACCATCTGGGATGATGATGGCGGCAGTGCGGTGCAGACTTTCCTGGTGACGGTGGACCCGGCCAGCGTACAGGTCAATCCGACGGCGCTGACGACCACGGAAGGTGATCCGCCGGTTAGCTACACCCTGGCGCTGACTTCGCCGCCCAGCACGGGCACGGTGAATATCGAAGTGACATTCGACCCGGCCCAGGTGACGGTCAACGGTAGCGCGGTTTCGCCCCTCACGTTGAACTTCACCGATACCACCCCGCAAACGGTGACCGTCGCCGCAGTGGACAATGATGTGGCGGATGGCGCACGTTCAACAACACTCACCCACGCGATCCTGGCCGGCAGCGCCCCCGAATACCTGGGCGTGACTGTCGACCCGGTGCAGGTGGACATCACGGACGACGACGTAGCCGGGGTATCGGTGGTGCCCACGTCGGGCCTGGTCACGACCGAAGGCGGCGGCACGGCCACCTTCGACGTGATCCTCACCAGCCAGCCCACTGCCGAAGTCCGCATCGCGGTCGCCAGTGACACTCCGGCGGAAGGTACACCGGACGTGACCGAACTGGTCTTCGACGCCTTGACCTGGTCGAATGTGCAGACGGTGACGATCACTGGCGTGGATGACGCGGTGGCGGATGGACCGGTGGTCTACACCATCCTGCTGGGTCCCATCACCGGCGGAGACACAGTCTACGCGGCGCTTGATCCCGCGGACGTGAACGTGACCAACATGGACGACGACACCGCCGCTGTGCTGGTCAGCCCCACAACGCTCACCCAGGCCGAAGACGGTCCGGCGGATAGCTACACGCTGGCGATTGGTTCGGTACCCAGCACGGGCAGCGTCAGCATCGACGTGGCGTTCGACCCGGCCCAGGTAACGGTCAACGGCAGCGTGGTATCGCCCCTCACGCTGACCTTCAATGACACCACGCCGCAAAACGTGACGGTCGCGCCGGTGGATAACCTCATCGCGGATGGCTCGCGCACCACCACGATCACGCACACTATCGCGCCCACCAGCGCACCGGAATACCTGGCGGCGAGCGTGGACCCGGTGCAGGTGGACATCATCGACGACGACACGGCCAGTGTATCCGTCACGCCCACCTCCGGCCTGGAGACGACAGAAGCGGGTGGCACGGCGACCTTCGACGTGGTGCTCACCAGCCAACCGACTGCCGAAGTCCGTATCGCGGTCGCCAGCGACACGCCAACCGAGGGCACGCCGGACGTGACCGAACTGGTTTTCGACACCCTCACCTGGGCGGATGTGCAGACGGTGACGATCACTGGCGTGGATGACGTAGTGGCCGATGGCCCGGTGGCGTACACCATCATGCTGGGTCCCATTACCAGCACGGATCTGGTCTATGCGGCGCTGGACCCGGCAGACGTGAGTGTGACCAACCTGGATGACGACGCAGCCGGGGTCACGGTCGCGCCGACCACACTGTCGATTGCCGAAGGCGGTCCTGGCGCTACGTATGACATTGCGCTCGATGCGCCGCCCAGCGCGGGCACAGTCAGTATCGACATCAGTTTTAACGACACATATCTACGTGTCAACGGAGCAATCTCGCCGGTCACGCTGACATTTGCCGACACCACGCCACAGACGGTGACTGTCGTCGCCGTGGACGATGACCAGGCGGACGGTACGCTTACCGGCCAGGTGACGCACAGCATCTCGGCCAGCGGCGCGTCCGAATACCCGCTTTCGCTGGCCATCTCCCCGGTGACGATCACGCGCACCGACAACGATACGCCCCCGGATGATGACCCGGACCCGGACGTGATCGAGATGCCCTGGCCGGAACCGCCGCCACCCATCCCGCCGTGTGTTGACTTCAACTTTGATGTGGCGTCCGCGCTGCGGGCCGGGATCCCTGACGCCTACAGCTACGGTGTGTACTGCCGGATGCTGGTCCAGGATCGCCAGTACCTGACCTGGTACGGCATCCAGATCACCAATCCGGGCGGTGTGGGCGTTGAATCGCTGCTGGAGCGCGGTGTGGTGCAGGCGGTGGATGTCTACAGCCCGGTGGGGATGACGTGGTTCGATGGCGGCGCAGTGGTGTGCTTGCGCGGTGCAGGGGATGTGTACTTCCTGGCGCAGCACCAGGCTCCGCGTGTGCCCCGGCAGCTCACCACCTACACCGTGCCCGAATTCTCCGGCTTCACCTGCGCGACGGTGTACGAGCCCGGTATTCTGGTGCTGGTTGATCCTGGCCCGCCGCTGGATGTGGCTCCCACGGCGACGGAACCGGCGTGCCAGGTGACCACGCTGTACCGGATGAACCTGCGCGCGGAAGCATCGCTCACCAGCGACATCGTGACCCAGGTGCCGGTGAACATCACCCTGCCGGTGTTGGCCCAGCAAGGCGAATGGTACAACGTGAACTACGACGGCATCCCCGGCTGGTTGAATGCCGGGTATGTCCAGGCAGATGCGGAGTGCAATTCGTAAGCTGTATCGCGCCACGCATTCGATAACAGCACAGCGCCTTCACCGGAAAACGGTGGGGGCGTTTTCTGTGGGAGAAGACGCCGCTGGGGGCTTCTGCTGCCCCTTCAGCACGCTTCTTTGGCAGCGGCCAGAATGCGGCGCACAAGTTGGCTGCCGGTGATGGCCAGGCCGTCAACGATCAGGTAATGCGGAGCGGCGCGGTCAAACAGCACGCGCGCCTGCGGCGGCAGACCATCATCCGGGTCGCCGGACCAGTAGACGACTGCCATCCAGATGCGTGGCAATACTCGAAACTCGTAGGCGGCATCACCCAGGCCGGCGAGGACCGTGCCGCCGGTGGCTTGTGCTCCATACCGAAAACCGTCCACGTTGTCACCCAGCACCCGTACCAGCGCGTGCCCGGTGTAGCCATTAAACGCTTGGTGGTAGAAGGTGCCGTCGGGCAGCTCGCGGAACGAGACCCATTCCCCGGCGCGCGGGGTGTCGTCCGCCGTCAGCAGGTAAGCGGTCACCAGGGCTTGCGTCATCGGCGAGATGGGGCGATCAGTGGTTCCCGATACGGTGTAGTCCGGCACCTGCACTACCAGCGGCGTCTGCAAAAAAGTCAGTGACAGTGTTCCGTTGCGTTCATCCCCGTTCGGGTCGGTCGGTTCCCATCGCGCGCCACTGCGCAAAGCGATCTGGTCCGGGGGAAGCGCGAGCAGCCCTTCCCGTTGGATCGCCATCTGCCCTTCCATCGATTCCATCCAGCGTGCCATCGTATCCTGCGGTTTCCGCTGCACGGGTTCCTCCTCGTTCGCAACCAAGTGTAACACGATTGGCATCATTGTAGCAGATTGGCGCGCACGGGACCGGGTTTGCCGTACCGATGTAAGACTGCTAATGATCGATCATCGCTAATCGTGTTTGCCCATGCCGTGTGGCACATAATAGCGGACCATCGTCGTCACACCGAAGGAGCAATTCCTATGACCAGAAGAATCCGCATATTCGTCGTTGCCGTCGTGGTACTCGCCACCGCCGGTTTTGCCGTCGTACTCGCCCAAGGTCCGGACTCTGCCCCCCCGATAGGTGACGTGCTGCTGCTGCACGGACGGGTGTTGGACGAAAACGGTGCGCCGCTGGCGGGAGCTGCCGTCGAAATCTGGCAGACGGACGCCAACGGCCTGTACAAGCACCCCAACGATAACGATGGCAGCGCACTGCTGGATGACTTTCAGTATTTCGGCACGTCCGTCACCAACACGGACGGACTGTACAGCTTCCGCACCATTCGCCCCGCTCCCTATGCGCCGCGCCCATCGCATATTCATGTCAAGGTGAGGTATGAGGGGCGCACGGTGCTGATTACGCAGTTTTACTTTGCCGATGAAGCGCCCGGCGTACCCGCTGACCTGCTGCTGCGGACCGTCGAAGGCTTTGACCAGGATGGCGCACCGGTCCTGCGGGCGGGTGGCGACCTGGTGGTGGTGTTGGGGGCCGGCGGCGGGTCCGGTTCCCTGGTTCCAACGTCTGCGCAGGCAGAAGGTCCTTACTACCCGGTGGTTGATGTAGGCAACTACGACAGCGACCTGACCGTGACGGGGATGCAGGGAGCCGTTGAGCTGTCTGCGTTTACGCTGCTGAACCTGAACACCGCCACTGCCGACGAGTTTCAGACGATCCCCGGCGTGGATGAGCAATTGGCGCAGGTGATTGTCGCGGCGCGGCCCTACACCAGTTTCGAGCAATTCTACAGCGAAATCGACGCGGTCGCTCCAGGGCAACTGGCCGCCATCTCATTCTATGCCTATATCCCGGTTGATGCGAATACCGCCGATGCTGCCACGCTGATGCAGCTTCCGGGTGTGGATGAGCAGGTAGCCACCGATATGATCGCCGCGCGGCCCTACGACTCGAACGCGGCATTCCTGACCGCCCTGGGGCAATACCTCTCTCCGACGGAGGTGGCGTTCGCTGGTTTCTACCTGCTCGCGGACTGAGCGCTTACATTGTATCTGGCCATTTGATACCAAAACAGGGGCCACATCACGGTCCCTGTTTGGGCTCAATTCGACTGTACTCACCAGCACGCAAGTGAGTCGTAGCTCCAATCACAAAATCTGCGACAGGAACAGCTTGGTGCGTTCGTGCTGCGGGTTATCGAAGAAGTGTTCTGGCGGGCCCATTTCGATGATGCGACCTTCGTCGAACAAAACGATGCGGTCCGCTACTTCGCGCGCGAACCCCATCTCGTGCGTGACGACCACCATCGTCATGCCGCTCTCGGCCAGTTCGCGCATCACGTCCAACACCTCTTTGATCATTTCCGGGTCCAGGGCCGAGGTTGGCTCGTCGAACAGCATGATCTTGGGCTGCATGGCCAGCGCGCGCGCAATCGCTACCCGCTGTTGTTGGCCGCCGGAAAGCTGCGCCGGGTATTTGTGCGCCTGTTCGGGAATCCCGACCCGTTCGAGCAACTCCTGCGCAATGCGGTCAGCTTCGCGCCGGGCCTGTCGCCGCACATAACGCGGAGCCAGTGTCACATTTTGTAACACGGTCAGGTGCGGGAACAGATTAAACTGTTGGAACACCATCCCGATTTCGCTGCGGATGGCGGCGATATTGCGGATATCATTGCTTAACTCGATCCCGTCTACCACGATCTGGCCTTCCTGGTGTTCTTCCAGGCGGTTGATGCAGCGGATAAACGTGGATTTGCCCGACCCAGATGGGCCGATGACGACCATCACTTCCTGGGGAAAGACATCCAGGTCGATATCCTTGAGCACATGAAAGCTGCCAAACCATTTGTGAACACCCCGGCAGTAAATGATGGGGATGTCCGTTTGGTTACCATTCATTACTGGTCCCTCTAATTCCTTACACTGCCAGACCCGGTCGCTTCGAGGCGGCGGCTGGCGTCTGACATAACGTAACTGACGATGAAGTATATGATGGCGATGAAGATATAGGCTTCCCGTTTGTAGGGCCGGTAGATTTCTGTCGTGACGATGTTTTGCACAATGCCCACCAGGTCGAAGACAAACAGTGCGGCCACCAGCGACGTATCCTTGAACAGGCTGATAAACTGGCCCATGATGGCGGGAATGACCGCGCGTAGCGCCTGCGGCAGCACGATAAACGTGGTAGTGTACAGCGGATTCATGCCCAGGGCATGGGCGGCCTCGATCTGGCCTTTGGGCACGATCTGTAAGCCGCCGCGCACGTTCTCGGCCAGGTAGGCGGCGCTGAACAACGTCAGGCCAACCATCATACGCGGGATCATGAGGTCGGAACTGGCCAGCGCCGACCAGAAAAACGGCACGATGTGCTTGGCCATAAACAGGATGGTGATCAACGGCACGCCGCGCACAACCTCGATGAAGAAGGTACAAATCCACTTGATCACCGGCAGGTGACTGCGACGTCCCAATGCCAGCCCCACGCCGAGAGGGAACGAGGCCGTGATACCGACAAAGGTGAGCAGCATAGTCAGCAAGAAACCGCCCCAGAACGACGTCGGCACACGGGGCAGCACACTCGAATCATTGAAGCCGTACAGAATAATGAAGACGACGGGGAAGGCCACAATCCAACTGGTCAGCACCGTGCGGCGCAGCAAGCGTTGTTGGCCACCCAACTTGCCCAGTGCCCAGCCGCCAAAGAACAGCAGGGCCCCGACCAACAGCGTGCCATCCATGCGTGCGAAGAAGGGCGAGAGTTGGAGGCTGACGAACTCTTCGAAAGTGCGGGTGCCCTCAAAGCGGAAATCGCGCTCCTGGGCGCACTGTACCATCACCTGGGTATCATTGCAGTCGGCGGGTGGCACACCAAACTCTTCTTCGCGCTGCCGGGTGGCGCTCTCTTGCACCGAGTACAACTCGATCCCATCGACGATCAGCCAGCCATAACCGCGATTGTTGCGGCGGTTGCCGTTGATGGCGTCGTTGCGTTCGATATCGACCATATACCACCCATCATCTGGCAGTTGCAGGGTGATGGCGCGCGCGTCCTCACCAGGGCTAAGCGTGAATTCGGCGGGTTTGCCATCGGCGTCCAGCACATTTCCCTCGGCATCCTGCAACCGAACCGTGAGTTCCAGGTTATATTCGGCCAGATCAAGCTCGTAGAATCTGAGCGTTTCATTGCCCACGTCATCCCACACGCCCTCGTACTCTACGAGGAGATTGCCGTTATTCGCGTTCCATAACGTGAGTGTGCGGTCCGCGCTGCCGGTTATGATTTGCTGCCCGTTGCGGCTGTAGCCCACGCTCTCGATAGCGCCCTTGTCTTCTCCAAACTGGCGCACGATAGAGCCAGTGGCCACATTCCATACGATCAGCGTGCCATCGGCGGAGCCAGACACCGCGCGGCTGCCGTCCCGGTTGAAGGCCACGTCGAGCACAGCGTCCGTGTGGCCCGCGAAGAGCTGGATATCGTCGCCGGTGGCGATGTCCCACAGGATCAGCGTGCCGTCGGCAGAGGCTGACAGCGCCTTGTCACCTTGCCGATTGAAGGCCAGGCCGTTGATTTCTTCGTTGTGCTCGTCCAGGTATTCGATGACCTCACCCGCGTCCAGGTCCCACACCAGCACCGACCCATCGGCATGGCCTGAGAGCGCGAGCGTGCCATCGGGATGGAAGACAACACGGTAAGCGTCGCTCGATTCGTCCTGGTACTGGCCGCTAATTTGGCCATCGGCCACATCCCACAGGATCAACTCGCCATCTTCTCCGGCGGAGAGCACCTGGGTGTCATCTGGGCTGAAGACCGTGCTGTACACTGGCCCCGTGTGGCCGCCCTCCAGCCGTAACTCGACGCGCCCAAATTCCACGCTCCACACGATCACGCTGCCGTCCAGCGAACCGGTTACCACCAGGTCGCCACTGGCGCTGTAGGCCAGGCTGGTGATCGGAGCCGTGTGCCCGGCTTGAAAGCGGCGTATGGCCGTTTCGTCGTTCACGTCCCATAGTAGCGGGGCATGGTCGGCGAATCCGGTCATAACCGCGTTGCGCCCGTTGGGGCTAAATGCCGCCAGCGTTGGCAGCAGCTCGCCGGACTCGGCTAACTGTGTTTCGAGCGCAACACGTTCCTGGTATTTCGTGGCCGCGCGGGACCGGGTGGACCATTCGGCACGCGATTGTTTTTCGAGAAAGCCGACGTAGGGTGTTTCGGCGTCCGCTGGATTGTCCAGCGGGTCCAGTGTAATCGTGACCTCCTGATCTTCGTAGCCGACAAACAGGAAGTCCTTGGGCGTTTTGATTGGTTCCACCAGGGAGGTATACACGCTGGGTTCGGGGATGCGTGCGCCAATGATGGGAATGCCCAACACAATCGCCAGGATCACCAACACTGCGATAAACGCACTGCGTGCAACTCCGGCCCAAATCCCCAACCCCAAGCCGGTCAGCAGCACCAGAATGCCAGCCACCAGCTCAATGCGCCACAGTTCTCCTTCGCTGGGGGAGGTGGCATAGTACCCGCTGAAGAGTTGACGCAGGTTGTTGAACACCACGCCCCATTGAGCGTGAACTACCGACCAGTCCAGCATTTCCCACACAAACCACCCGACCAACAGCGTCATGATGATGGTGGCCAGCGTGTTGTAAAGGCCGCTGAAAAGATTGGCGCGCAGCCACCCGATGGGCCCGACTGTCGTGAGTGGCGGATGGCGATCCGGTGGCGCTGCGTCTGGCGCAACGTAGATGCCGTTTCTGCCGTTATTGTCACCATTGTCTGCCATATCAACGGCTCCTCAGACGCATCTGGAAATTGACCAGGTTCATGATCAACGAAATGGTCAGGCTGATAGTCAGATAAATTATCATCATGACGGAGAACATTACAATTGGCTGGTCGATCTGGCTGGAAACCAGGCTGGCCGTGCGGTAAACATCCAGAAACGCCACGGCTGCCCCCAGGCTGGAGTTCTTGGCCAGGTTGAGGTATTGGTTGCCCAGCGGCGGGATGATCAGGCGCAGCGCCTGGGGCAGCACGACCAGGCGCAGCGTCTGGCCGTTGGTGAGGCCCTGGGCGCGGGCGGCCTCGATCTGGCCATGTGACACGGCCTGGATACCAGCGCGCACCACGTCCGCGATGAACGCCGCTGTATACAGGATGAGGCCCAACGTGATGGCGATGTATTCTGGCGTGACCCGCGACCCATCGACGTAGTTGAAGCCCTCCAGATGCGGCAGCTCGACCGAAAACGGCTTCCCCGACGCCAGCCATCCCAGGGTAGCACAAATGAGCAGGGCAGGCAGTGACCAGCGCAGTGTGTGGGCCGGGTTGCCGGTGCGGTCCATCCGTCGCAAGCGCCACACCCACAACGCACCGCCTATGATGATCCCCAGACCCAGACCCAGCAGCAGTATCCAGGCGCTGTCGGTGCGCTGGACAAGGGGATAGTTGATGCCGCGCACATGAATATAGATGGGGCCGGGTAGTTCGATCGAGTTTTGTACATCGGGCACGGCGTTGAACCACATCCCGAAGTAGATAAAGAAGAGTTGGACCAGCAGCGGTGTGTTGCGGAAGATTTCGACATAGACATTGGCCACGCTGCGGATCAGGAAGTTGTTGCCAAGCTGTCCGATGCCGACCAGCACGCCGAGTATCGTGGCCCCGACCAGGCCTACGATCACGACGCGGAGCGTGTTTTTGAACCCCTGCACCAGCGCATCAATGCCCGATTGCGGCTTGTCCTGGCCGTTCTCCTGGGCTTCGGAACTGAACGGGTTTTCCCCCTCAGACAGTTCGGTGCCCACCGGTTCTTCTAGTTTGCCGTAATCAATTGTCAGGCCACTTTCGTCCAGGTTAGTCAACAGGTTGTTGATCAACACATAGCCCAACGCGATGATGCCAACTAAAAACACTAGCTGGATAAAGATTTGAATGACGCGCAGATCGCGCCAAAAGGGTATCGGGGCATGGGCAGCCAGATCGAACTGCGAGGTTACTTGCTCTGGCATTGGTTCTTCTTCTCCCCTACGGTGGTGCGCATGTATTGATTGTCGTAAAAGCAGTGTGTTGCCAAAAAACCAGTGGGTGATGAAGAAGGACGCCCGTACAGGCGTCCTCCTGTTTCACGTGACTATTCCGACATCTGGTCTGGCCTCAGCGAGGCTTAGCGCCAGGCCGGGGGATAGATCAGGCCGCCATCGGTCCACAGCAGGTTCAAGCCCAGACCGCCAAAGCGATCCAGACCCAATGGCGTATCGATACCCACATTCCGCTCGTAGATCTCGCCATAGTTGCCAACGGCGCGGATTACGTTCACGGCGAAGTCGTTGTCCAACCCGATCAACGAGCCACTGGCGGCATCGCCGGTGCCCAGGAAGCGCTGGATACGCGGGTCTTCGGAGCCGATGAAGTCGTCTACGTTGCCCTGGGAGATGCCAAATTCTTCGGCGGTCATAACCGCGTAGACGGTCCAGTTCACTACGTCGCCCCACCGCTCATCACCGGCCAGGTATGCCGGGCCGAGCGGCTCTTTGGAGATAACTTCGGGCAACACGACCATCGAGCCGGGGTCGGAGGCGTTGGAACGCAGGCCCGCCAACTGGCTCTGGTCGGAGGTGAGGACATCGCAGCGCCCTTCTTCGAAAGCGGAAATCGTTTCACTGGACTGTTCGAACGGCACCAACTCGTAGGTCAGCCCACGGATGTCCATCGCTTCGGTGATGTTCAACTCGGTCGTGGTCCCGGTCAGCGAGCAGATCGAGACGTTGTTCAGTTCGTCGATAGAGGTCACGCCCAGATCGGCCTTAACCATCAGGCCCTGGCCGTCGTAGTAGGTCGTTGGACCAAAGTCGATGCCGAATTCACCATCACGTTGCAGTGTCCAGGTGGTGTTGCGGAACAGCACATCAACGGAGCCGGTCTGCAGGGCCGTGAACCGTTCCTGGGCCGTCAACTGGACAAACTCGAGGTTATCATCGGTCACTTCGCCAAAGATGGCGGCAGCCAACGCGCGGCAGAAATCGGCGTCAAAACCGGTCATCTGGCCGCTATCGGGGTCCAAAAAGCTGAAGCCCGGCACCTGGCCGTTGACGCCACAGATGAGAGTCCCACGTTCTAATACTTCATCGAGCAGGCTGCCGTCCTGGGCCTGGGCAACGCCAGGGACCACGAACGAAGCAGCCAGCACACAAACAAGACTGGCAATAACGAAAAGACGGGCCACTTTCTGCATAATGTTTTCTCCTCGAAAAACTTACATTGGTGCGAACGGGGTGGTTGAACGAAATCTCGCGTAAGCCGTTGGTTGAACCTATGCCAGACTGGATTAGGCATTTTGCATAATCGCAATCAGACAGAAAAAATTTTGTCAAGCCTGCGAAAAATCGTCAACGCGAGTGTTTGTATATTGTATACTAATGTACAACAGATTAAGCGAGTTTTTAAGTGAAGGATTCAGGTAGATCGTATGCTGCGCCTATTTCGTCTTTATGAACACTGACTTTTTGTGGGAGAAACAGGATATGTACGGGCGTTGCGCGTATCAATCTGTCGCATTCCTGCCAGCGGTTTTCACTGACCGCGTCTTGAGAAGGTTACACTTCAGCAGTATCAATAAAATTAATAAAAAACTGATGTATAATGTTATTTGTTGGCAAACTGCCAGGGAGCGGCGCACATGGAAAAGCAGCCTGTACAACGACGAACCCCCAAGCGGACACCATCAACTCTGTTCGGGCGCAAACGCCCACAACCGGCTCCACAGCCCACAGCGCAGGCGGCGTCCAACATCAGCCGCTTCGATCACGATTTTTCCAGCATCCCGGTGCACCATCGCGGCGACGTTGGTGAGCCTGTCCCCACCCTACCACTGCAATACCAACTACGGATTGGCCGGGCAGGGGACCGGTATGAGCAGGAGGCGGATCGTGTCTCGGCGCAGGTGATGCGCAACGCAAGTCCCGCCGTTGGGGCTGGACAGCGCTGTGCTTGTGGTGACCATGCTGGACCAGATGGCTTGTGTAAAGCTTGCCGTACCAAATTCCTAACGGTGCAGCAGCGTGTCTCTGCTCAGGGTATGACCACCGGCGTTGCACCTGCTTCGGTTCACCGGACCCTACGCCAGAGCGGACAACCGCTGGATTCCGCTACGCGCCGCTTCATGGAGCCGCGCTTCGGGCAGGACTTCAGTCAGGTGCGCGTGCATACCGACTCGCAGGCCGCGCAGAGTGCTGGGGAGATCAATGCCCAGGCGTACACCGTCGGGCAGGACGTGGTGTTCGCGGCGGGGCAATATGCGCCCGGCACGCAGGCCGGGAGGCAACTCATCGCGCATGAACTGGTGCATGTGGTGCAGCAGGAAGCCAGCGCTGCATCGTGGGTCGCGCGGCGCGGACCGCTGCCACGTCCGCCGGTGCGTACGGCGCGTACTCCGGTAGGGACAAGGACGCCCCCGCGTTATGGATTGCCGCCTCAAAATCTGGCGGAATTGTCCGAGATGATGCGACAACAAAACCAGGTCATGGCGGCAGAGTCAACAATTGCTGTGTTGGACCGGGGTGGCTCGCCTCCCAATTTCATGACGGAGCATGAACGATTAGGGATGTGGGATTGGGGCAATGCTTATTACACCGAGCGCCATTTTCACATCCTTGATGCGATTGAGCATGATGTCATGCGCGCTGAGTCACAGAATGATTTGACCCAGGTGCTCAGATCATTTATCCCAGAAGCGTTGCCTGAAGAGCAACTGGAGCCACCGGGTCTGCCGGGCGGTCTTTCTTTACGGATGGACCCACGGCTGTTTGGCGTGACTTTTCCTGCAAACTTTGATCCAGGTGGGGCCAAACGCCTGGAAGTGTTTTGGAAGGCCTATGAGGCCCGCAATCGCCAACTCGAAGCCGAGCAAGAGGAGGAGCGGCGCAGGGCGAAAGAGGCAGACCCGCAGGTATGTGTCGCGCCGGATGCGCCCACGCTTCCCGATATCGATTTTGATATGATTGGCGGGCAGTGTGACAGAAACGGGTGTCAGATCGAGCCGATTGCGCAGCAGTTTGGGCGTTATCCGTGTCACGCTGATTTTGCCCGTTCAATTAGTGGTGTCTCACGTGAATTTCGCATCACCACGCCCGAAGGTCTGAGTGAAGATTTTGATGCGATGGATTACGGTGGCGCGCTGTATGAGGTCAAGACTGGTTACCGGTGGGTTCCGTTTTCAAGCAACCAGGCCGCACGTCAAGCTGTGATCGCGCGCTTTATCGACCAGGCTGAGCGTCAACTCGCCGTGGCGGAACGTTGTCGGCGTACCCTTGACTGGTATTTTAATGATGATCAGGCTGCCGCGTTCTTCGAACCCCTGGTTCGGCCTCCTGTGCATTTTGTGCCCTTTGATTGTAATCAGGATAGTGATGATTAATCGCCAGCGAGCGATTCTCAAGCCGCACATCATGTGCTTGGGGGTAAGCGAAAAATGCATAGCAATTCGGATCAACAGTTGCCTCGCCGGAGCCAATGCAGCGGCGGCAAGACATCGATTCCCCGCACGCGGCCATTTTGCTTGCGCGCAAGCCGACGATGCATCACGCCAACTCGCTCGCCGTGACGTTTGGTGGGGCTACTAGGCTGAAGGCGGTGGTGATGCTATTTATAAGAAGGTGCCGACTACTGGGAAAAATGGCTGATTTGCCCTAAAACGTGTATGTTATAGAAATAATAGAATAAATTTAGTTTACACGGAATAGACTTATGACCGCGCCACAATTCCCCTTTGGGCAATCCGTTATCTGGCAGCCCACCGACACCTATCTTCAACATTCGCGTCTCAAGCGCTTCATGGACCGGCACAGCATTTCAACCTTCGACGACCTGATGGCGCGTTCGACCAGCGACATTGCCTGGTTCTGGGAAGCCGTGTTTGAAGACCTGGGCGTAGAATTCTACGCGCCGTATACCCAGGTGGTCGATCTGTCGCGCGGCATCCAGTGGCCGGAGTGGTGTGCCGGGGCCAAACTCAACAGCGTGCACAACTGCCTGGACAAATGGATCGGCACGCCTACCGAGCAGCGCATCGCCATCCGCTGGGAGGGTGAAGAGGGCACAGTGCGCAACCTGACCTATGGCGAAACCTATCACGCCGTCAACCAGGTGGCGGCGGCTTTGCTCGCGCAGGGCCTGGGCAAAGGGGATGTGATGGGCCTCTACATGCCGATGACGCCGGAAGTCGTGATCGCGCTGCTGGCCATCGCCAAGATCGGCGGCATCATCCTGCCGCTATTCTCGGGGTTCGGGGCGGGGGCGATTGCGTCCCGGCTGGCGGATGCCGACGCCAAAGCGTTGTTTGTGGCAGACGGGCAATACCGGCGCGGCAAACCGCTGGCGATGAAGTCTATCGCGGACGAAGCGCTGGCGGAGGTGGAAACGGTGCAGACTGTCATCGTCTACCCGCGCATCGGGCTGGACCTGGCGCTGGTGCCCGACCGCGACATCTGGTGGGACGATTTTGTCGCGGGGCAGCCTACCGACGTCCCCACCGAACACACTGCTGCCGAAGACCCGATCATGCTCATCTACACCAGCGGCACGACGGGACGTCCCAAAGGCGCGGTGCACACCCACTGCGGATTCCCCATCAAGGCCGCGCAGGACATGGCGCACGGCTTCGACATTCAGCCCGACGACACCATGTATTGGATGTCCGATATGGGGTGGATGATGGGGCCCTGGGAGGTATTCGGTACGCTTGTTCTCGGCGCGAGCATGTTGCTCTACGACGGTGCGCCGGACTATCCTGATGTAGATCGTGTATGGGCGTTGGTCGCACGGCACAGGGTTACTGCGCTGGGCGTGGCCCCGACTTTCGTCCGCGCGATGATGGCGCATGGGGACGAACCGGTCCAGCGCCACGACATCACCTCCCTGCGCATTCTCGGCTCAACCGGCGAGGCCTGGAATCCCGCCCCCTGGCTGTGGTTCTTCGAAACCGTTGGGCGCGGCGAGGCGCCGATCATCAACTACTCCGGCGGGACCGAGATCAGCGGCGGGATCGTGATGGGCAATGTGCTGCTGCCGCTCAAGCCCTGCGCCTTTTCAGGACCCGCGCCCGGCATGGCGATTGACGTGGTGGACGACAACGGCCAATCGGTGCGCGGCGAAGTCGGCGAACTGGTCATCCGGCAGCCCTGGATCGGGATGACACGCGGTTTCTGGAACGACCCGCAGCGTTATCTCGACGCCTACTGGAGTCGCTTCCCTGATGTCTGGGTGCATGGCGATTTCGCGGCGGTGGACGAAGACGGACTGTACTACATTCTGGGCCGCTCTGACGACACGATCAAGGTCGCGGGGAAGCGGGTTGGCCCGGCGGAAGTCGAGAGTGTGCTGGTGAGCCATGCTGCCGTTACCGAAGCAGCCGCGATTGGCGTGCCCGACGACGTCAAGGGGCAGTCGATTGTTGCATTTGTGGTGCTGCGCGCGGATGTCGTACCCGATGCTGCGTTGCAAGCGGACCTGATCCAGTGGGTGGCCGAAACCATCGGCAAACCACTCGCGCCCAAAGCGGTGTATAGGGTGCGCGATATTCCCAAAACACGCAACGCGAAGGTGATGCGCCGGGTAATCCGTGCCGCGTACCTGGGCGAACCGCCCGGAAATCTGGCCGCGCTGGTCAATCCCGACGCAGTGGACGAGATTCGCGCCCTGCGGGATTAAGCACAGAGAAGACTAAGCACA
>JAADYV010000186.1 GCA_010092855.1 Chloroflexota bacterium
AACCCTCCACCGTTTTTTGCATTCGTTGCACCATGCATCCCACATCATTATCCAGGAGGCTCTTTGCTATGAAACGGTTGATAGCTCTTTTCGTGTTGGCGGTGCTGGTCGTGGCGGCGCTGGGCATCGCTCCGCAGACCGCGCAGGCCGAGTTACCAGTGACGTTCTACGGCACGCTCGACTACGATAGCCATCCCTATGACGACTACCCGATCTACATCGAGGCCGGGCAGCCGATCACGATCACGTTGGACTGTGGCCCGCCCAAGCCCGGCCCCCTTGATCCCATGCTGCTCGTCTATGATCCAGACGGTATGCCTTTTGCCGGGTCTGATGATGCCATCGGGGACGATCTGTGTGGCGGCTATTCCGGCGGTATTGTCTCCTTTTTGGCTCCGGTGACCGGCTGGTACACTGTGCGCGCCACCAGTTACGCTTATTGGGATGGATACGATTGGGGAACCGGGGATGGTCCATACACGCTGATGATCGAAGGCGTGTTCACGGGTGTGCCCGGGTGTGATCAGCTTGTGCTGCCGCCCAACGCCGCCGGGGGCCAGATGCTGGCCACCACTACCGCCTACTGGGCACCGGGCGAGATCACCGATCCGCCGGTTGACCTGGCGCTTGGCACCACCGCCATCGTGCTGGGCCTGGACGACACCGGCGAGTACTACCAGATCGCGTTTGCCTGCGATTACCTGTGGGTCCCGGTGGACACAATCGGCCCGAACCCTGACGCCGTCTGGAACGGCGCGGCGCTGCCCACCGACGTGGTCAACTTTAGCAAGTAAGCGTTTTCCTGCAGGGGGAAACGCTCCTTATGCTCACCATTCGTGCCCCGGCGAGAGTGTGCTGGGGCACATTGCGTTGGGGGCGGCGGTCCGCGAGCACATAGGTGCACCCTTAACACATTCCCGCTTTCCCGCACAACGCCGCTTCCGGTATAATGAGGGCCGTTCACGGCATCTAATCACAACGGAGGAACCACCCCATGAACCGGCGCACAATTGGGTATTTTGTGTTGGGCGGTACACTGCTGGTGGCGTTGATGCTGCTCAGCGCAGCGACGATGGCGCGCGGCGGCACGCTGACTCAGGGTGATGCCACCGCCCAGCAGCAAACCATCGAAGCCATGATTAACCAGGGGCTGACGCAAACCGCCGACGTGATGCTACTCACCCAGGCCCCGACCCTGACCGCCGCGCTCGAAGGCACCGTGATGCGCGGCATCCAGTTGACCCAGACTGCCGTTGAAGCCTACCCGGTCACCCAGACGGCAGAATTCGAAGCCACCGCTTACCAGGCAACGCGGTTTTTCCAGGCGACCGCATTGCAGCAAACGCAGCAAGCCTACGCCTACGATGCCGCCGCCACCGCCTACGCTGCCACATTCACGGCGTACAACATGGGGATGACCCAGCAAGCCGCTGCCACCGCCACTACTCAAGCGATCCAGACGCAGCAAGTCGCGACTGCAACTGCCGCCGCTGCCACAGCCACCTACGAGAGCGCCACCCCCATCCCCCAGCCAGTCACGCCGATGACGGTGGACAACCGGAGCGCCGTCCGGCAGTTGGCCGTGCTCGACGGGCACAGCAGCGGGATAAACGCACTCGCGTTTAATGCCGATGGCACGCGGCTGGCGTCGGCCAGTGACGATGGTACCGTGCGCATCTGGGAACTCCGCCGGGGCACCACGCGGCTGATGCTGCCGATCTCCGCTTCCTTCCAGGATTTAGCCCTCAGCATGGATGGTACACTGCTGGCGGCTGCCAGCGGGACCGACGGGGGCATCGTGTTTGTATGGGATGCAATCACAGGCACCACTGTGATCACACTCTCACATACGGGGGTGTATTCGCTTTATTTCTGGTCCGACGG
Organism: Chloroflexota bacterium; assembly: GCA_010092855.1. Lineage (GTDB taxonomy): Bacteria > Chloroflexota > Anaerolineae > Aggregatilineales > Aggregatilineaceae > TC-15. The sequence goes on from JAADYV010000186.1 coordinate 1,885, forward strand.
CACGCTGACAACCGTCAGCCAGAGCGAATTCATCACCTGGGATGTGCGCAGGGGCGAGATGATCGCAGTTGAAGCAGCAGAGGCGGTTGGCGTGGTGGACGATGAGTACCCTTCTGCACGTAACCCCTGGGACGCGGGCCTGCGCGCTTATGCGGAACAAAACGATGACAGGGTTTTCCTGCGTGACACCAGCACCGACAGCGCCCGCACCTTCCTCGGCAGCCACAACGCCGACATTCGCACGCTGCGCTTCAGCCCGGATGGGCGCTGGCTGGCCTCCGGTGACGACTCCGGTGTGATCGTGCTGTGGGGTATCCGCGATTATGCGGAAGATGATGACACCGCCGAACCGCTGACAATTGCCACGCTGACACCAACGTCTACCGCCACCATCACCCCCACCTTTGAACCAAGCCTGACGCCCACGCCGGTTCTTGCGCCTGTGGTGTCTTTGACTCCCACCCCAACAACGGATGCGACGGCGGTCGCCTGGCCCTTCACCGCCAGCCCGGCGTGGTACACCATGCATACTGGGGCCGAAGGCTGCCAGTGGTTGAGCATCGCGGGCTGGGTCACGGACCTGAACGGCCAGCCGCTGCCCGATCTGGCAGTCGAGATTGCCAGTGCAGACGATACATTCCGCATGGTTGTTTTTTCTGGCAGCGCCGCCGTTTGGGGTCCGAGCGGATTTGAGGCGGTGGTTGGCAGTGCGCCGCGCGCCGCCACTTTTACCGTCCGGGTGCTCTCGCCGACTGGTCTGGCCGCATCTGAGTTCGTCCCCGTCGAAACCGGCGATACTTGCCAGACCAATGTGGCAATAGTAGAGTTTGTCCAGGTCCGACCATATTGACAAACTGCATAATTGACAAACTGCATACACACCGTTAGGAGGGGAAACCCACATGTCCCGTCGTACCATTGGCTATTTTGTGTTGGGGAGCACGTTGCTGGTGGCCCTGATGCTGCTCAGCGCGGCGACCATTGCGCGCAGTGGCCCGCTGCTCCAGGGCGAAGCGACTGCCCAGCAGATGACCGTCGAATCCGCGATCAACCAGCGGCTTACGCAAACCGCCGACGCCGTCCTGATGACGCAGGCTCCCACGCTGACCGCCGCCATCGAAGCCACCATCGAAACCGGGATGCAGCAGACGCAAACCGCCGAAGCCGCCTACCCGCTGACCGTCACGGCGGAGTACCTCGCCTTCGAAGCTACCGTGAGCGCGGGCGTGATCCAGACGCAGGAAGCCATCATCGCGGCCACCGCCGCCTACGAGAGCGCCCCGCCCATCCCGCAGCCAGTTGAGCCGATGACGGGCAGCAACCGCTACGCTGTCGAGCGCCTGGCCACGCTGACCGGGCACACCGGCGAAGTCCGGCAACTGTACTTCAATGCCGATGGCACGCGGCTGGCGTCCTATGGCCGCGACGAAACCGTGCGCGTCTGGGAATTCGCCAAAGGCACCAACACGCTCACACTGCCGGTCAACGACTATGTCTATCGCCTGGCTTTCAACACCGACAGCACTTTGCTGGCCGCTGCCACGCGGGGCGATGCAGTCTACGTCTGGGATGCCAACACCGGCGTTATCCTGCACCTGCTGGCCCACGCGGATGCGGATTTTGTCACCTTCCAAGACGATGGGACGCTGGTTTCCACTAGCTGGGACCTGCGCATCACCTGGGACGTGCGCACCGGCGAAGCGCTTGCTGTCCAGGAGTTGGAAGAGGGGGATGCTGCCGCTGAGGAAGAACCGGAATGTGCCTACACCCGCAGCCCCTGGGACTCGGACTTGCGCGCGTATTCTGACTATGAAGAGGCGGCTGAAGGGGAAGAGTACCAGCCATGCACATCGCTCTTGTTGCGGGACTATGGCAGCGATAACGGCGCGCGCAACATCGGCAGCCACCGCGACAGCGTGTACGCCCTGCGTTTCAGCCCGGATGGGCGTTGGCTGGCTTCCGGCGACGACTCCGGCGTGATCATGTTGTGGGGC
>JAADYV010000016.1 GCA_010092855.1 Chloroflexota bacterium
CGCTGGATTTGGCCGGTGACGTTCTGCGTGGCGGTGCTGGCTGCGTATGGCACCGAAGCGCTCAACCGGGCGCGCCGCGAAGACGCACACGGGCGCACCTATTGGCAGGTGACCGAGGGTCGCGAAGGGCGAATCTACCGGCTGGCGAAATGGCTGGGTTATGGATTGATCGCCGCCGGGATTACGATCCTGGCCAGTTTGCTGCTCAGCCGCGTGCTATACGATTCATTCGAACCGCTGGTCGAGCGCGTGTATGACAACATGGCCGGAGCGAATCAAGCCTTCCCGGATGCCCAATCGTTCTACAGCTACCAGTTCTGGAACGTGTTTTTCCTGGGGCTGTTCACCCTCGCTGCGGGAGTCGTGGTGCGCGTCAGCCGCTGCCCGATCTACCTGCCCCAACGCCTGGGCGGAATCCCCGCCTGGCACGCACTGGTGATCACGATCATCGCACTGGACCTGATGGTGGCCGGTTGGGATTTCAACCCGTCTGCCGATCCGGAGTGGCTGGAATACAAGCCCGGCGCGGTGGCGTGGTTGCAGGAAAAACAGGCTGAGGGTGTGCCCTTCCGCTACACCACCTACAATTGGGGCGAAAATCCGCTACACGCCAACAGCACCTGGTCCTATGACCTGCATGACGTGCGCGGCTACGACAGCATGTTCCCCAAGCAATACGCGGACTACATGCAGCTCATCGCGCCACAGGATGGCCTGGCGCACAACCGCATTGACCCGATTTTGTACAACAATCCCAGCGCGCTGGCCTCCCCGCTGCTGGACCTGCTCAACGTGCGTTACGTCGTGACCGATTGGGTGATCCCCGAACCACCGGGACTCCATTCCCCGCTGCGCTATGTGCTGAAAGACTGGCAGACGGTCCCGCCGCCCGCGCTGAGCTACCGCGAAGTGTACGTTGACGGAGCCGTGCGCATCTACGAAAACCTGGATGCCCTGCCGCGCGCCTATACACTGCCCTACGATGACCTGTCCGAAGACCAGTGTGGCGCAGAACCGGATTCGTTCGCCACCATCATCACCAGCCCGGACTTCACCGCCGATCCGCGCCGGGTCGTGATCGAGGGTTTTGCGGATGCAGGCGACTGTGAAGTGGTTTACACCTGGCCCACGCTCGACCTGGAAGCCGATCCCCAGCCCGCGCACATCACCAACTACGGATCGATCGAGGTGATCGCCAACGCCGAAGTCGAGCAGGAGGCGTGGCTGGTGCTGGCCGACACGTATTTCCCCGGCTGGAAGGCGTTTGTGCGGCCCCTCGGCGCGGACGAAGACGAGGAAGAGGTACTCGATATCCACCTGGTCAACGGCAACTTCCGGGGTGTGATCCTACAACCCGGCGCGTGGACGGTGCGCTTCCGCTACAGCCCACCCAGTTTCCAGGTTGGGGCGTTCGCGTCCTTCCTGAGCGGGATGTTGATCATCTTCATGGGGATGCTGTGGTTGTGGCGCTTGTTCTACCGCGAAGACCCAACGGCGGATGGCACCAAGCGCATCGCCAAAAACAGCCTCGCGCCGATCATCCTCAACCTATTCAATCGCGGGATCGACTTTGCGTTTGCGTTTATCATGCTGCGTATCCTGGGGCCAGGGAACGCGGGCATCTACTACTACGCGATTGTGATCTTTGGATGGTTCGAAATTCTGACTAACTTCGGCCTCAACACGTTCCTGACGCGCGAAGTCGCCCGCGATCACGGTGCGGCGGGCCGCTACCTGTTCAACAGCACGGCGCTGCGCCTGGGGTTGGGCGTGGTGGGCGTGCCGTTTCTGCTGCTGTTCCTGGCTATCCGGCAAGCAACGGTTGACCCGGCGCTGGAACCGCAGGCGATTGCCGCGATTGTGCTGCTATATATCGGCCTGATTCCGGCCAGCATCAGCACCGGCCTGACCGCGCTGTTCTACGCCTTCGAGAAAGCCGAATTCCCCGCCGTGATCACGACCATCAGCACCATTGTCAAGGTCACACTGGGCCTGGCGACGCTGCTGTTGGGTTGGGGCGTGGTTGGGCTGGCGGGCGGCGCGATTGCCACCAACCTGGTGACATTCCTGGTGTTGGGCTGGCTGGCGCGCCCGCTGGTCAGCAACCTGTTTCAGCCGCTGGACTTTGGCCTGATGTGGCACATGATGGGCGAAAGCTGGCCATTGATGATCAACCACCTGCTGGCGACGGTCTTTTTCAAGATCGACGTGGTGCTGATGGAGGCCATCAACGGCAAGACCATCGTCGGGCAATATTCGACCGCCTATAAATGGCTGGACGCGCTTAACATCATCCCCGCGTTTCTGACGATGGCGCTGCTGCCGGTCATGGCGCGGCAGGCCCAGGACAACCGGCCCGGACTGCGCCGCAACTATGGGCTGGCGGTCAAGCTGCTGGTGATGACAGCGCTGCCGGTGGCGGTGGTCACAACCTTTATCGCGGAACCGCTGGTGCGCGTATTGGGTGGGCCGCAATATCTACCCGCCGGGGGTATCGCGCTGCAAATCATGATCTGGAGCATCCCGCTGGGTTGGATCAACAGCGTGACCAACTACGTGATCGTGGCGCTCAACCGCCAGCGCACGCTGGTGATTGCGTTTGTGATCGGCGTGACGTTCAACATCACCACCAACGTGGTCTTCCTGCCCATTTACAGCTACAAAGCGGCGGCGGTGATCACGATCTTCTCGGAGCTGTCGCTGATGCTGGCCTTTGCGTGGATCATCCGGCAGGAGGTCGGCGGCATGGGCTGGCACCGGGTGCTGTGGCGTCCAGGATTGGGCGCGCTGCTGCTGTTGGGGATTGTAGCTGGTCTATGGCAGTTCAGCCCGTTGTTGGCCGTTGTGTTGTCACCGGTGATCTACGGCGTCTTGCTGCTGGCGCTGCGCCCGTTTGGGCCGGAAGAAGTCGAGCGAATCGCCCCGCTGCTGCCCGGACGGGTACGCCGCTGGGCGCTGGGCAAAAACCGGGTAGGGAAGCGCCCCCTACCCGAATGATATGCTTTTGGCTATTCAGCAGTAGTGGCGTTTGCGCTTGCCACCAGCACGGGGGTGTTGTCCACCTGGTCATAATAGGCCAGGAATTGGTTGCTTTCCGGAGAGTCGAAGTCGACCAATTTTTGGACCCAGTTGTAGCCAATGGAAAGATACAGCAGGTCCACTTCGACAGTGAACGGCCCTTCGGCACCGCTGATATCCACCACGTACGGCACCACATCCTGGCCGCCGGTGAAGTCGGCATCATCCAGCGCCCCGCCTACAACCGCAAAATCGGCTCCGGCGGTCGCCTTGTCAAACCCCATTGGCAGCAGGCGATTGTCTTTGAGGTAGCCTGCGCCCAGCAGCAGCTTATTGGTCACGTTGCCCTCCACATCGCCCATCACCGACTCGTAGATTTGCACCTGGTCGGGCCGGTCGATGACGGTGTAGTGCGGCTCGAACAACGTCGGGTCAGAGTCGTGATCGTCGTCCAAAATACGCCCGTCGGGTTGGTATTCGCCCGACTCGAAAATGACCGTGCCCGTTGAGTCAGTCACCGTCACGTGCAGCCAGACCCGCCGAGAAGGAAAGCCGGTCGGGAACTTGTGCCCGGTGAGCACTGAAATGCGGACACTGGCTTGCAGTGTGTCATCCGACACAGCAACGTTTTCCAACGTAACGATTGCTGCCTGGTTTTGCAGCCGGTCGAGCGTGCGATTGTAGGTCGCAACAAAATCATCGCTGGAAGCTGTCACGTTCATGTCTGGGCCAAACGCCAGGAACACGCGCTGCAAATAGGCGTTACCGCCGGTGAAGTTGTGCATCAAGAACGGGCTGCGTGGTTCGCCCCCGGTGATGCTGGTCACAACGCCGCCATCAGCCTGGGGCATGTGGCAGGCCTGGCAGGTGGTAGAAGGCGCATAATTGCTGTGCTGCCATTCGAAGTAAGGCATTTGCTCCGGAAACTCGCCTGCAATTTGTCCGCTGGTGTCGAGATAGGGCGTATACAGCGTATGGCAACTGGCACACATTTCCGCCTCGGTAATGTGCATACCCTGGACCGGCACAAACCCAGACGCCGCCGCCATTTGGATGCTCAGCGGCTCGTCCACTTCGAAGGGGCTGTAAGTGACGCGCTCGCCCCGAGGCAGTTCAGTGTCGATCACGAACCCACCACTGAAGCTGGCCGATTCACCGAGGTTGTCGGCTTCGATCTGGTGGCACAGTGTGCACGAGTTGCCATCCATTGCCAGCGCGTGCAGGGCGTGGTCTGGGCTGAGCATACCCATATCCAACACGAGAGCATCTTGATCCTGGGCATCCAGTGTGATATAGCCCATTGGCATATGGCAGGTAGCGCACTTATCTTCGATGACAGCCTGATAGTCTGGTGCATTGAGGACTTCCACCCGCACCGACGCCTGCCAGTAGGGATCGCGGGCAGCGTTGGCCATCATGGTGGAGCGCCAATAAGCCCCAATCGACACATCTGTACCGGCTTCATCAACCATATTGGTATGGCAGGTCGTACAGGTTCCTGCACCGCTGAAATGCTCATTGGTTTGCACGATAAGCGGTTGGCCTGGAAAGTCGTCGGGTGGCGGAGTGGGGGTCTGATCCTGAGCCTGTGCTGGATCACCCCACAGGCAAACACCAGCGCCAATAACCAGGATCAACGCCAACAAACACAACAAGACTGGTAGCCGTTTCATGAGGAAATAGCCCTTTCAAAAAACGTAAGTAAAAAACCTGGCTCGGGCTATAGTGCGGTAGAGGTGGCGAGAGCCTGTTTCCATTGTATAGCAAACCCGGCAGCACACAACGCCGGAAGAAAGCCCACTGAGTCTGCCATCGTGCCAAAATCGTGCCCTAATTTTATGCTTTTGGAGATAATTGCGCATATAGCTGAATCTTGACGGCTGACCACAATCCTCGTAATCTCAATGACATCCCGGTATGATTTATCTATAGTCTCCAGGTTCATTATCTATGGCAATCTTAGACAAACTCATTTTCCTATATGGTCAAGAACGCGGCGCGGCAGCTTTCCAGCGCCTGCAAACCAGGCTCGACGCTTTTCGCTCCCAACACCCGGACATATCGTCACAAGCCCCCGATCCCACCGAGCGAGTCACCGAACGCGACGCCATTCTGATCACTTACGGCGATTCGCTGTGGGAAACCGATATGCCACCGCTGCAAACGCTGCACCGCTTTTTGAAGCAGCATCTGGCCGGCGTGCTTTCCAGCGTGCACATTCTCCCCTTTTTCCCCTATTCATCCGATGACGGGTTTTCGGTAATTGACTATACGGCTGTTAATCCAGAGTTGGGCAGTTGGGATGACGTGCGACAGATGGGCCAGGACTTCAAGCTGATGTTCGACGCCGTGATCAACCATATCTCGGCTCACAGCGATTGGTTCCAGGCGTTCCAAGCCGGGGACCCCGCCTACCAGGATTACTTCATCGCCGTTGATCCCGCCACCGACCTGTCCAGCGTGGTCCGCCCGCGCGCGCTACCGCTGCTGACGCCAACCCAGACCGCACGTGGGGAACAACACGTTTGGACCACCTTCAGCGATGACCAGATCGACCTCAACTTCGCCAGCGAAAACGTACTGCTGGCCATTGTGGACGTGCTGCTGTTTTATGTCAGCCAGGGCATGAGCCTGATTCGTCTTGACGCCATCGCCTACCTGTGGAAGGAGATCGGCACCAGCTCGATCCACCTACCAGAAACTCACGCTGTCGTGCAGTTGCTGCGCGAGGTCTTTGACGCCGTTGCGCCGCATGTGGCCATCATCACCGAAACCAACGTGCCACACCAGGAGAACGTGTCCTATTTTGGCGATGGCACCAACGAGGCACAGTTGGTCTACCAGTTCACGCTGCCGCCCTTGACGCTGCACGCCTTTGCCACCGGGGACGCCAGCGTGCTCAGCGCGTGGGCAGCAGGGCTGGAGAAAGTGTCCGACACGACAACGTTCTTCAACTTCACCGCCTCCCACGACGGCATTGGCGTGCGCCCGGTAGAGGGTATTCTGCCGGCAGCGGAAGTTGAGCGCCTGGCGGAACGGGTGCGAGCGCACGGTGGCGCAGTCTCGTACAAAACCAACGCCGATGGGTCTCAAAGCCCCTACGAACTCAACATCAACTACCTCGACGCGCTGTCCGATCCCAACGCACACGAACCGCTGGCGCTGCAAGCCCAACGTTTCATTGCGTCCCAGGCGATCATGTTGGCCTTCATGGGCGTGCCGGGCATCTACATCCACAGCCTACTGGGGTCGCGCAACTGGACTGTAGGCGTTGAGCAGACCGGGCGGGCACGGTCCATCAACCGCGAAAAGCTTAACGCGAACGATGTCGAGCGTGAATTGGCCGAGCCGGACTCGCTGCGCAGCCTGGTTTTCTCCGCTTACCGCGATCTGCTCGCGATTCGCGTGCAACACAAGGCCTTTCACCCCAACGCGCCCCAGGCTGTGCTGCAACTGCATCCGGCATTATTCACTATGCTGCGCACGGCTCCCGACGACAGCGAACGTATCCTCGCCATCCATAACGTTTCGGACCAGGCCATAACGTTGGACTGGACAACGGTGGCAGGGCAGGTGCCGGGTATGTCAGGGTTCAACGACCTGGTGTCATCCACCCACCTTGAAGCCGGTCAAAGGTTTAACCTTGCGCCCTATGGGATCATGTGGCTTAAGATGATCGGGACATAATCCCATGTGAGTTCCCACACAGCCATTTATTGCCGTCTCAGTGAATCACAAGCCGATTTGAATTCTAATTCAATGGATTTACATTGACACCCAAATCGTTTTGGACTACCTTATAGATAGGGTCCGAAACGATTTGGATATTCAGGTGGTTTGGCTTTTTTCCCGAAATTTACGAAACTCTGAAAACTACTCTCCCCACAATTTAACTAGTGCTTTTAGATAAGAATTGTTGTGAAGGTTACTCTGAAGACAATTGCGGAAGAATCGGGCTTTTCGATTACCACCGTATCGCGCGCGTTGGCTGGATACGACGATGTCAACGAACAGACGCGGCAACGGATTATCGAGATTGCCACGCGACTGGGCTATCAGCCCAATCTTCCAGCACGCCACCTGCGCAGCAAACACACCCACACCATCGGCATGGTCATCCTGCGCACTGCACACTTCTCCGACCCATTTTTCATGGAACTGCTATCCGGTGTTGGCCTGGCGGCCTCCGAGGAAGGTTATGACCTGCTGCTTTCGGCCCAGATGCGCGGCGAAGAAGAACTGAGCGCCTACCGTCGGATGGTCGCGGGCGGACGGTTGGACGGGATGGTGC
>JAADYV010000187.1 GCA_010092855.1 Chloroflexota bacterium
GCAATAGCGGTGCAATAGCGTAACAGCAGGCAAACTCCCGTCCAGCGGGAACTTTCGCCCTGCGTTACACGTCATACGGGCAACTGTTCAGTAATCATGGGTGGGATGGGCCACGACCGCCCGCAACTTATCACGATGGGAGGGACGAAACATGATCCAGAAATTGCTAGTTATCATCACCCTGGTGGCGCTGGCTGCCGGTGCCGTGTCCCAGGTGGGGCACGATTCCGCCCAGGCACAGGACAGCGACAGGGGGGCGGTCGTGGCGGGTAACACCGCTTTTGCCTTCGACCTGTACCAGACACTCCGTTCCGAAGAGGGCAACCTGTTCTTCTCGCCCTACAGCATCGCCGCAGCGCTGGCCATGACCTACGGTGGGGCGCGGGGCGACACCGAAGCGGCAATGGCGGATACGCTGCACTTCACACTGGAGCAGGCAGCGCTGCACCCGGCTTTCAGCAACCTGCGGGCCTACATGCCCGGCGGCGAGGGCGAACAGGACTTCCGCCTGCGCATCGCCAACCGGCTGTGGGGCCAGACCGGGTATGGCTTCTTGCCGGAGTACGTGGACCTGCTCAACGCCAACTACGACGCCGGGCTGCAAGAACTCGACTTTGCCGCCGACCCGGATACAGCTCGCCTCACGATCAACGACTGGGTAGCTGGAGAAACGGAACAGCGCATCCCCGAATTCTTCCCGCCGGATTCCAATGCCATCAACCAGGGCACGCGGCTGGTGCTGACCAACGCGATCTATTTCCAGGCGGCGTGGTTTTTCCCGTTTGACGAATCCGATACCAGCGATGACACTTTTTCCCGGCTGGATGGCAGCCCCGTCACTGTGCCCTTCATGCGCCAGACGGAGTTGTTAGGGTATCTGGCGGGGGATGGGTACCAGGTGGTGGTGCTGCCCTATGCCAACCATCAAGCCCGTATGGTGATCATCGTGCCGGACGTTGGCACCTTCGAGGCGTTCGAGAGCGCGCTTGATCCCGCGCTGCTGGAGTCCATCCGCACCGGGGTAATCGTCCACAATGTGACGTTGGCGATGCCGCGTTGGGCATACACGTCCGATTTCGATCTGGTCGAGGCGCTGATTGAGCTGGGCATGGGGGTTGCGTGTAGTCCGGGCGCGGATTTCTCAGGCATGACCGGTACGTCCGATCTGTTCATCTCTGCCGTCATCCACCAGGCAGAGGTGGCTGTGGACGAAGCGGGCACCGAAGCATCCGCTGCCACTGCCGTGATCCTGGCTCCCAGTGGCGCTCCGCAAGACCCCGTGATTCTCACGCTGGATCGCCCCTTCATCTACCTGATCATGGACAACAACACCGATTCGGTCTTGTTCATGGGTCGCGTGTTGGACCCTTCGCAGTAGCGGCGAATAACGGGAACCGGCGGCCCGTGTCGCGCGTCATATCATAAGACGATGGACAGTTTTGAGGGCGGGCGAGCGCCTGCCCTTTATCTTCTATGTGGGAGCAACAGTCATGACGAAAAAACTCGTGGTTCTGATCGTGCTGCTGGCGCTGGCTTTTGGCACGCTGGCCCAGGCGCAGGAGGGCGACGTGGATGAACTGGTGGCGGGCAACAACGCCTTCGCCTTCGACCTGTACCACACCATCCGCACGCAGGAGGGCAACCTGATCTTCTCGCCCTACAGCATCTCCGAAGCGCTGGCCATGACCTACGCCGGGGCGCGTGGGGATACCGAGGCGGCAATGGCGGAGACGCTGCACTTCACGCTGGGGCAAGAGGGCGTGCATCCTGCTTTCAATGCATTGCGGGCCAGCCTGCCCAGCGGCGAGGGCGAACAAGATTTCCGCCTGAGTATCGCCAACCGGCTGTGGGGCCAGACCGGGTATGGCTTCCTGCCGGAATACCTGGCCCTGCTCGACGCCAACTACAGCGCCGGCCTGCAAGAACTTGACTTCAACGCTGATCCCGACAGCGCGCGCGTCACCATCAACGATTGGGTGGCGGACGAGACTGAAGACCGCATCACCGATCTGCTGCAACCTGGCACCATCGACGGGAATACCCGGCTGGTGCTCACCAACGCGATCTACTTCAAAGCGGTATGGCTGTTCCCGTTTGAGGAATACGCCACCAGCGACGAACCCTTCACGCTGCTGGACGGCAGCACGGTGACGGTGCCCTTCATGCACCAGACCGAATCGCTGGGCTACCTGGCCGGCGATGGCTACCAGGCGGTGGTCCTGCCCTATGATGGATTCGAGGCGGTCATGCTGATGATTCTGCCGGACGAGGGCACGTTCGAAACGTTCGAAAGCGAACTCGGTCCCGTGCTGGTAGAGGACGTGCGCGCCAATGTGGTAGCCCAGGATGTCGAACTGGCCATGCCGCGCTGGGAATACACGTCTGAGTTTAACCTGTCGCAGGCTTTGATGGATATGGGCATGGAGATCGCGTTCACGCCGGCGGCGGATTTCTCTGGCATGACGGGTTCCCCGGACCTGTTCATCGACGCCGTGATCCACAAGGCGTTTGTGCTGGTGGATGAGGAGGGCACCGAGGCCGCTGCCGCCACCGCCGTGGTCATGACCGAGAGCGCCATGATGCCGCCAGAGAACCCGACCACGCTTCGGCTGGACCGCCCGTTTTTCTACCTGCTCATGGACACCAATACCAATTCAGTCTTGTTTTTGGGCCGCGTGCTGGACCCCAGCCCGTAGACGCTCCTGAACTGAACCATAGGCCACACTCGCCGGGCGGCTCAGCACGAGTCGCCCGGTTGGATGCTGCTCAGCATCTGCGCTCCCTCCCCCTCACAGCCAGAGTGTCACAGCCAGATCACCAGCACCAGCCCGATCAGCGCCACCAGTAGCAAAATACTCCCTGCGACAGTCCACGACAACGCACGTGCCAGGCGCGCCTGCTGTTCGACCGGGTCCAGCGCGTCATGTAGGCCGTCAGGCGCGAGATCGCCTTGCGCCAGGAAACGGTACAGCGCGGCAGCTTCGCGGTCCAGTACGTGATAGTGCGCCGCGAACCAGTTGCGGACCTGGCTGCGCGCCATCTGGTAGCGAACCTGGAGCGTGCCGCGCCGCCGCCGGACGGTCAGCGTGTGCTCAACGCGCCGGGGATCAAAGCGGGGGTAGCGCTGTGTTCGCCGCGCGATGTGTTCCTTGCCAGCTTGTTCCTCCAGCTCGAACCCGGTTTGCGCCATAAAGACCGGCAGCCGCGCCGCCAGCTCATCACGGGCCACGACCATTGGCAGTCGGTAGTTGATACGCAGCCGGTCTTCTCGCCAGCAGCGTTCGGCGGGCAGCATGACCGGCAGCAGTTCCGGCCTGGCGACGGGGGACAGGTGCGCATCAGTCTCGTGATGGGTCGGCGCGTGCGCTTTTTCGAGCCGCCGTACCAGCGCTTCCACCGGCAGCAAAAATCCGTCCCGAAAATCCACCACCGGGTAGCGTTTGAGTTCGGGCGGCATGTCGCACGTTGCACACAGGATCACGAAAGCGGGGCGCTGGCCGATGCGCTGCCAGGCCTGGTGCGCCTCGTCGGAGCCAGCGCTGGCTGCCGAAAGCACGATCAGCAGGTGCGAGGCAGTCTCGAAAGCACTGGTCATGGGCGGATCGTCGGACCCGGCGGGATCAGGTGTGGGATGCAGCCCCACGACCAACCCGCGCTGGTGCAGTTGGGTCGCCAGTTGCTCCGCAAAAGCGGCATCCTGGGGCGTGTGATGTACGAACAGGTGGGTCATGGTGGCGTGTCCCTGTGCAAGCGTGGCACGGATATTGTAATCCGCGCGCCGTCCCTGGTAAACTATTGCCGCAAATTGGCTTATTGGTAGAAGAAAATGGTCAGGTTACATACCGTATTGGAACGACTTGTGATAGGATGGGCCACGCTGGTGTGGCTCATACTCCCGGCGCTACGGGCGGAACGCGCCCACGCCCAGGACGACGTGACGTGGCTGCTCAACCAGATCAACGCCTTGCGCGCCAGCCAGGGCTTGCATACCTATGCCCTCAACCCTCAGTTGACGGCGGCAGCCCAGGCCCACAGCCAGTACATGTCCGACACCTGTGACGTGTCCCATTATCAGTCCAACGGCTCCGGCCCGATTGACCGCGCGCGGGCGCAGGGTTACACC
>JAADYV010000188.1 GCA_010092855.1 Chloroflexota bacterium
CCAGCGCATCGTCGATCAGTTCGACGCGCTGGGCGTCACCAACTACGCGACCGTGTGGCAGTCGGCGACGTATGGCAGCACCTACGGTGGGGACGACTGGGCAGCGTGGTACCCCGGCGACGAGTACGTGGACTGGTTCGGCATGTCCTACTTCGGGACCGGCGTGCCCGCCTATGACGAGTGGCTGGCGCTGGCCCGCGCGCATGGCAAACCGGTCATGCTCGCCGAAGCGACTCCGCGCGGCTTCGACCTGATGGACGATAATCCCGACACGGTGTGGAACAGTTGGTTCGCGCCGTTTATTGAGTTTGTACACACCAACGATGACGTAGTCAAAGCGGTGGCCTATATCAACGTCAACTGGGACGAACAGGCTATGTGGCAGGGCCAGGGCTGGGGCGATACCCGCGTTCAGGCCAACGACACGCTGCTGGCGCGCTGGCTGGCCGAAATCCAAACGGATACCTGGCTCCAGGCCGCGCCTGACCTGTTCGCCACGCTCGGCTACGCTAGCCCTGGGCCGAATTAGCGGCAGCACACAGCAACCTACAAAGGAACTTAACCCTATGACGATTTCTGACAAAGCACGATCCATTGACGCCCGCGTGAGCGACCTGCTGGGCCAGATGACGGTTGACGAAAAGCTGGCCCAACTCGGCGCGGTCTGGATCATGAGCGTGATCGACGAACAGCGCGCGTTCGCTGAGGACCGGGCCAAAACCGAGATTGGACACGGTATTGGACAGATTACGCGGGTGGCGGCGGCAACGCTGCTACCTCCGACCGAGAGCGCGACATTGGCCAACCAGGTGCAGCGCTTCCTGGTGGAAAACACGCGGCTAGGTATCCCGGCCATCATCCACGAGGAAAGCTGCGCGGGGTATATGGCGCGCGGCGCGACGACCTTCCCGCAAGCAATTGGCATGGCGGCCACCTGGGAACCGGACCTGGTCGAAAGGCTGGCCGACGTGATCCGCGTCCAGATGCGGGCCGTTGGCGCGCACCATACGCTGGCCCCCGTGCTCGATATCACGCGCGATCCGCGTTGGGGCCGGGTGGAAGAAACTTTAGGAGAAGACCCCTACCTGACTGCCACCATCGGCACCGCGTATGTGCGCGGCGTGCAGGGCGACCTCGAAAACGGCATCGCGGCGACGGGCAAACACTTCGTGGGCTATGGTATGTCGGAAGGCGGCCTGAACTGGGCTCCAGCGCACATCCCGGCGCGCGAGCTGCGCGAAGTTTACCTGGCTCCCTTCTGGGCTGCAATCCAGGCGGGCGGCCTGGCCACCATCATGAATGGCTACCAGGAACTGGACGGCGTGCCCTGTGGCGCGTCGAAGGAGCTGTTGACCGACATCCTGCGCGGCGAAATGGGCTTTGAGGGCACGGTGGTCGCCGACTACTTCACGCTGAACATGCTGTCCGAATACCATCATGTGGCCGCCGACAAGTCGGACGCGGCGCGGCAGGCGCTGGAGGCCGGGCTGGACGTTGAACTGCCCGCCACCAGTTGTTATGGCGATCCGCTGCGCGCGGCGCTGGATGCGGGCCAGGTCGACATGGCCCTAATCGACACCTCGGTGCGGCGCGTGCTGCGGCTCAAGTTCCAGTTGGGGCTGTTCGAGCAACCCTATGTAGACGCGGGCCAGGCGATCACAGTCTTTAACACGCCTGAACAACGGGACCTCTCGCTCGAAGCCGCGCGAAAATCCATCGTGCTGCTTAAGAACGCGGATAACCTGCTGCCACTCGCGCCCGACCTAGACTCGCTGGCCGTCATTGGCCCCAGCGCGGACAGCATCCGCCTGCTGCAAGGCGACTATCACTATCCCTCGCACATGGAGGGCGTCTTCATCTCCGACGTCAACATGGACTCCCCCAACCCGCTGCAAGACCTCTCCGCCAGCGACATCATGGAGCATTTCATCGAGTCGGTGAGCGTGCTGCAAGGCATCCGGGCGGCGGTTTCATCCCATACTACGATCCACTACGCCGAGGGCTGCACCATCACCGGCGACGATACGTCCGGCTTTGCAGAAGCGGTGGCAGCAGCAGAACAGGCACAGGTGGCGATTGTGGTGATCGGCGGCATGTCCGGCCTGGCCATGCACTGCACCACCGGCGAATCGCTCGACCGCGCACACCTGGACCTGCCCGGTGTGCAGCAGCAGTTGGTTGAAGCGATCCACGCGACCGGGACCCCGGTGGTGATCGTGCTGCTTAATGGTCGCCCGCTCTCGATTCCCTGGATCGCAGAGCACGTTCCGGCGGTGGTCGAAGCGTGGCTGCCTGCCCAGGAAGGTGGCACGGCGGTGGCGTCGGTGCTATTCGGGGCCTATAACCCTGGCGGCAGGCTGCCGATCAGCTTCCCGCGGTCGGTCGGCCAGGTTCCCGTTTTTTATGGCCACAAACCCGCCGGCGGGCGCACCCACTGGCAAGGCGATTACATCGACCTGAGCACCAAACCGCTGTTCCCCTTTGGGCATGGCCTGAGTTTCACCACGTTCAAATACAGCGACCTGGCGATCACGCCCGAAGAAGCCGCTGCAACGGGCAGCGTCAGCATCCAGGCCGTGATCGAAAACACCGGGACGCGCGCGGGTGAGGAAGTCGTGCAGTTGTACGTTCACGACCGCGTCGCCAGCGTCACCCGCCCGGTCCAGGAACTGAAAGGCTTTGTGCGGATTCTGTTGGAGCCGGGCGAAAAGAAAACCGTGACGTTCACGCTGCCGGTGGCAATGCTGGGGTTCTACAACCGCGAAATGGCGTTTGTGGTCGAACCGGGCGAGATCGAGGTGATGGTCGGCAGTTCGTCAGCGGACATCCGCGCGCGCCGCAGGTTCACTATCACCGGCGACGTGACTCCTGTACCACATACCTTCTTCAGCGAGGTGACGGTCGAATGAAAAGGGTATTGACGAGCGCTGTCCTGGGTGTGATCGTGTTGAATGTGGTGCTGATGCCGGTTGCTGCGCAGGGCAGGCCGCCCATCGCGCCACCGGAGACCGGCGCTTACTACACCGGCGAGTACCGCAACATGCTGGCCGACTGGGGCGTGGACGAATCTGAAATCCAGGCGCGCATCGACGCGACGTGGGAGCAGTTGTTCTACGGTGACGACGAAACCGAGCGCGTTTACTACCCGGTGGGCGACGACATGGCCTACATCCTCGACACGGGCAACAATGACGTGCGCAGCGAAGGCATGTCCTACGGCATGATGATCGCGGTGCAGCTCGACAAAAAAGAGGAGTTCGACCGGCTGTGGCTGTGGGCCAAAACGTACATGTACCACGCCGAGGGCCCCTACGAGGGCTACTTCGCGTGGCACTGCTGGCCGGACGGGATGCAGATGGACGAGAATCCCGCACCGGATGGCGAAGAATGGTTCGTGATGGCGCTATTCTTCGCGGCGGCACGCTGGGGCAACGGCGACGGCATCTTCAACTACGAGGCCGAAGCCAACACCATCCTGTATCACATGCTGCACAAGGAAGAAGACAATCCCACCGGTGTGGCAACCACCATGTTCGACCTGGACGCGCAGATGGTGGTCTTTGTGCCCCGGTTGGGCCAGATGAGCCAGTTCACCGACCCGTCGTACCACCTACCGCACTTCTACGAACTGTGGGCGCGCTGGGCGACACAGGACAACGAGTTCTGGGCCGAGGCCGCCCAGGTCAGCCGCGACTTCTATCACCTGACGGCGCATCCCG
>JAADYV010000189.1 GCA_010092855.1 Chloroflexota bacterium
GGTTTCAGAGTGTCACGATCTGTGCGCACGCCTTCTCGTCTCCGTGACTTATTTATACAAGGTACTCCAGGTGGACTTGGTCGTTCGTCCTGGTTTACCTTTTCATGCTTTATCAGTCAAAACCTGACCACTACCCTCAGCTACCAGTTCACTTCGCGGTGATGGTCTCGGCCCTGCGACCATTCGAAGACGGTTCGGGTATGTCGCGCCGGAACTGGCTCATGTACAGGTCATAGTAAAATCCCTGCGCTTCGAGCAGATCGGTGTGGGTGCCGACTTCCACGATTTCGCCATCGTTGATGACATACACCTGGTCTGCGTTGCGAATCGTGCTCAGCCGGTGCGCGATCACGAAACTGGTGCGCCCGGTGAGCAGCTTTTCCAGTGCTTGCTGGATCAGGCGCTCGGTGCGTGTGTCGACGCTGCTGGTCGCTTCGTCGAGGATCAGCAGGCGCGGGTTGGCCAGCGCCGCGCGTGCAATCGACAGCAATTGGCGCTGCCCCTGGCTGAGACCACTGCCGCGCTCGCCGAGGACGGTGTCGTATCCCTCCGGCAAACGCTCGATGAACGTGTCGGCGTGGGCCAGCTTCGCGGCGGCGATCACGTCTTCGTCAGATGCATCAGGTCGCCCATAGCGAATGTTGTTCATCACCGTGTCGCTGAACAGAAACGTGTCTTGCAGCACGATCCCGATCTGGCGGCGCAGGCTGTCGCGGGTGACATCGCGCACATCGATGCCGTCAATCAGCACCACCCCCGCGTTCACATCCCAGAAACGCGGCAGCAGGTTGATGATCGTGGTTTTGCCCGCCCCGGTCGGTCCCACTATGGCGACGGTTTGCCCTGGTTCTGCGGTCAGGTTCACGCCGCGCAGCACGGGTTCGTTTTCGTTGTAGTGCATGTGCACGTCGCAGAGTTCGACGCGGCCACTGATCTCCGGCAGATCGTGTGCATCTGGCTTGTCCTGCACATCTGGCTGGATATCCAAAAACTCGAAGATGCGTTCCGCGCCCGCGATGGCGCTCTGGACGTTGGTCCACAGGGTGGCGATGAGCTGGATCGGCTGGTTGAACTGCTGCGCGTAGGAGATGAACGTGATCAGCAAACCCAACGACAGGATCGTGCCACCGATGTCCTGCTCGCGCAGCATCAGGATACCGCCCACGCCGCCGACAATCATGATCGAGATATAGCCCATTGCTTCGAGCGTGGGGGCCAGGGCGCTGGTATACGCTACCGCGCGGATGTTGGCGTCGCGGTTGGCGGCGTTCGACATGCGGAAACGGGCGATGTTTTCGTCCTCGCGGGTGAAGGCTTGCGCTTCCCGCACCCCAGCGATGTTCTCTTGCAGGTCGGCGTTCACTTCGCCGATCTCGCGCCGCGCTTTGCGGAAAGCACGCCGTGCCTGGTTTGAAAGCCACACCGTCGCCAGCAGCATAAACGGCACCATTGCCATGCTGATCAGTGCAAAGGGCACGTTCTTGCTGAACATGGCGTAGATCAGCCACAGCATCAGCAGCCCCCCCCGGATCACCTGCACCAGCGCAAACGAGATCGCTTGCTGGAGAGTATCCATATCGTTCGTAATGCGGCTCATCACGTCGCCCGCCTCGTTTTTTGAGTAGTAGCTAAGCGACATGCGATGTACGTGCTTGAAGATATCCACCCGCAGGTCGCGCAGCGCGTGTGCACCCGCCCACCGCATGGAATAGAACTGCAGGCCGGTGGCTAACGAACTACCGACGAAGATCAGGATCAGCAGCAGAATAATCCCGCGCACGCCCCTCACCGTCTCCGACCGGCTCAGGTTTTCGTTGTCGTCGGTGTACCAACAGTTATCGGACGCTGGCTGCGCGCTGCCATCCTGCCCGGCGATTTGCCCCTGGGCGTAGGGTGTCAGGTAGCAGTCGACCGTCTGCCCGATCAGGTCGGGTGCGGTAACCTGCGCCCAGGCGCTGAAGATGGCCAGCAGCAGCATAAACCAGATAAATATGCGGCGGCCCTTGAAGTAGTACCAAATACGTCGCAGCGTGGTCGGGATGCTCTTAGGCTTGCTGACTTCGATTTCCAGAATCCGGCGCCCGCGATCCAGCATCATGAGCGCACCTCCTCGGTCTCGCCGCTCTCATCTTCGAGTTGGGCATCTTCTACAAGCTGCGAGTTGTAGATTTCCACGTAAATCGGGCTGTTTTCCATGAGTTCCTCGTGCGTGCCGCCCTCTACCACGCGCCCACGATCCAGCACCAGAATCTGGTCAGCGTTAAGCACGGTGCTGATTCGTTGGGCGATCACGAAGCTGGTGCGGCCTTGCATCAGTTTGTCCAGCGCTTGCTGGATGCGGTATTCGGTGGCGACATCGACGCTGCTGGTCGAGTCGTCCAGAATCAGAATGTGCGGGTTCAGCAGCAGTGCGCGCGCAATGGCAATGCGCTGCTTTTGCCCGCCGCTGAGGGTTGTGCCGCGTTCGCCCACTGGGGTATCGTACCCGTCGGGGAAGGACATGATGAAGTCGTGGGCGGCAGCAGCTTCGGCGGCGGCGATCACGTCATCCATGCTGGCGTCAGGCCGTCCGAAGGCGATGTTGTCGCGGATGGTGCCGGTGAACAGCGTGGTTTCTTGCAGCACGATCCCAATATGCGAGCGCAGACTGTTGAGCGTCACGTCGCGCACGTCATGCCCATCAACCAGGACCTTCCCCTCGCTGGCGTCGTAGAAGCGCGGCAGCAGGTTGATGATCGTGGTTTTGCCGCTGCCCGTTGCACCGAGAAGGGCTACTGTCT
This sequence comes from Chloroflexota bacterium, assembly GCA_010092855.1. Lineage (GTDB taxonomy): Bacteria > Chloroflexota > Anaerolineae > Aggregatilineales > Aggregatilineaceae > TC-15. The sequence continues at coordinate 2,781 of JAADYV010000189.1, forward strand.
GGCCCGGCTGCGCTTCTAGCGAAACGTCCTGCAACACATAATCGCCGCTCTTGAA
>JAADYV010000190.1 GCA_010092855.1 Chloroflexota bacterium
ATGTCTTCGTCATAGCGGACAAACTTCACGCCTTCATGCTGGACACGTTCATAAAATGCTTCGTACTCTTTGCCGAAGGTCCGCATGTCGCGGTAAAACTCAACAACCTCGGTGCCGATCAGGTCGCGTGCCAGGTGCGCCAGCTTGAGCGAGTACATACAGCACACGCGCGAACAGTATTCGTGTTGGTCGCCCCGGCTGCCCACGCAGTGCACAATAGCGATACTTTCCGGCGTGCGCCCATTGGCAAGCGTGACCGTGCCGGTGGTGGGGCCGCTGGAGTTCACCAGCGTCTCAAACTCCATCCCGGTCAACACGTTATCCAGTTCGCCATAGCCGTATTGCGGCGAAATGGCAGGGTCGAAGTCTTGAAAACCGGTGGCGAGGATGATCGTCCCTACGTCGAGTTCAAGAGTTTCATCCTGCTGCTCAAAATCTATCGCGTCTTTTTGGCAGAATTTTTCGCAGGCTCTGCATTTTCCCTTCTGGAAGTACGCACAGTTCTCCGTGTCGATCACGGGAATGCGCGGCACAGCCTGTGAAAAGTGGAAATAGATCGCTGGACGGTTGCCCAGCCCAAGTTCAAATTCCGAGGGGATTTTTTTCCAGGGGCATTTTTCGACACATGTGCCACAGCCCGTGCACAAATCTTCGACGACGTAGCGCGCTTTTTTGCGCACGCGCACTGTGAAGTTCCCGACAAACCCGGCAACGTCTTCAACCTCGCTGTAGGTCAGGAGGGTGATGTTTTTGTGGCGTCCCACGGACACCATTTTGGGTGTGAGAATTCAAGCCGCACAGTCGAGCGTGGGGAATGTTTTGTAGAGTTGGGCCATATGCCCCCCAATTCCCGCTTGCCGCTCGACAAGGTATACATGTTTGCCGGCATCCGCCAATCGTAGCGCCGCTTCAATCCCGGCAATGCCACCGCCCACCACGAGGGCAGCCTGCTTGACTCCCGTGCGTCGCAATTCCAGTGGATCGTGAAGACGGACACGCCGTACAGCGGCAGCTACTAGGTCTTTGGCCTGTTCCGTTGCTCGAGCTGAGTCACTCGCGACCCACGCAACATGCTCGCGGATGTTCGTCATCTGGAACAAGTACGGGTTGAGCCCGGCCTCACTGCACGCTGCTCGAAAAGTGGTTTCATGCATCAGCGGCGAACATGATGCCACCACCACCCGGTCGAGATCGTGCGCTGCAATATCGTCTTGAATCAGCGCCTGTCCGGGATCTGAACACATGTAGGCGTAATGCCGTGCGACAACGACATTGTCTAGTTGTTGTGCGTAATGAGTGACCCGTTCTACGTCCACCATTCCGGCGATGTTGGTGCCGCAATGACAGATATAGACACCGACCCGCTGCTCAGGACTGCCTCTGTCATGATGGTTGCCATTCGATGTCATTCAACGTTTCTCCTTTATTGACGATGAGATATGAAACCCCGTCTCAACAGGGGATATGCCCTAGCCAAAAAACACAACACCTACCACAGTCTGTGATTTTCGTCACAGCATTCTGGTAGGTGGTGGTAGTCTTCGTACTGGCAAACATGGTGCCGTCTTTCAAAACTACTTTTGGCGGCAACGATGTCTGAGTGCGATGGTTACTTCATGATCTTGATAATAGCTATTATCACCTGTCGGGATGCGGAGCGGAACAAGTCGCTCAAAGCCGAACCTTTAGAATCATTATACTGCATTTTGTGAATTTTTCTACAATTGAGATTGTTAGACGTCATTAGTTCAAGCAGAAACCCACTCCCTGTGGGGTAGTGGTCTGTGAAAAGGGTAATACCCTGAGAAGGAGTATCATAAATCTCCCTGGAAGGTGCGAGCTTCAAGTAGATTTACAATGCCCCGTGAGTTCCAAAAGCTATCGCATTCAATCTACGTATGCAAGTACCATATCATATTCTGTCCGAAATATCGCTCCCGAGTGCTGCGCGACGAACTGGCAGATTATGTCAAGCGAGAAATCTATACGTTGTGCAGCCACAAGGTCGGTGTCGAGGTGGTGGAAGCGAATGTGCAGGCTGACCATGTGCACCTGGTGCTTTCGATCCCGCCCAAGTATGCAGTCTCCAACCTGATGGGCTATCTGAAAGGGAAGTTGGTCATTCGCGTGTTCAACTGCTACGAACATTTGTGCCAACGCGACCAGAGCGGTCATCTATAGTCACGTGGCTACTGTGTGTGCACGGTTGGCCTGCATGAAGAGAAAATCCGCTGCGACGTGAAATGGCAAGAGACCAAGGACGAAGCGGACGAAGCCCATCAGCGGCGACTGTTTGACTAGATCAGAGTAGGTAGGCGCGCACCTTCCAGGTGCCGCCCATCGAAAGCCGCCCCTCTGGCGGCGGATATTGACCTTACACCCTCCATCTGTCCCGCGGATTATGACATTGAACAACGAGGGCCGGAGCGCGATGACTTCCACTGGGGTGGGTGCCGAGAGTAGAAAACCTAACTCTTCACTGGTGGCGACAGGTTGGTGGATGCTACAGCCATCTCTTGTCCCTCAATGTATTCCACATTTCCAGGTGCCTGAAGTGTGTACCCAAAATGGTGGAGGAGACGCGGCTGCGGACTGCTAGCGCGCTTTTTGCCTACGCCCAGCGTCACCGCAAACCTGTGAAGGTTACACTGACTTCTGTTCGCTCGTGAGCGACGATCCACTTGTCTAGCCGGTTTTTTTGAGGATACGCATGGTTTTTTACATCATCTGAATTCGGTTTCATTTAACTATCGGTCGGCATTTTATTTAGTTTTTTATGAATAATTTAAACTTTATCATTTATACTGGTATAAAGATCTAGCAAGTGAGGAACCGCTTATGAAACACAACAAGCGTATAATGTTCGCAATTGGGATAATGCTGATGTTCGCCCTCAGCGTGCCCACCGTTTTTGGCCAGAGTTCAGACTCCGACGGTGACGGTTTGCCCGACAGTGTCGATAATTGTCCGAACGAGCCCGGCCCTCGCGAGAATGACGGTTGTCCGGTGGAGGAAGAACCATCCCCGGACCGTGACAATGACACTGTTCCAGATGAAGCAGATGAATGTCCGGACGCTCCAGGATCGCCTAGCAATGCCGGGTGTCCCAGCGCGGGCGACACCGACCAAGATGGCATAACCGACGATGTCGATTTCTGCCCGAATGATCCCGGTCCGGCGGAAAACGGCGGGTGCCCGGTTGTTGATGATTTCCTCCCAATTGAGGACGGGCAGCCGGATTTCGAGCTTCAGCCACTGCCCGGGCTTGATCCGACGGGACCATGTGAGATGGCGCCCAACGGCTATTACGCGGTGAATCTGCGCCAGTGGCCCGACGAAGTCGCGCCAATAGTGGGAACAATGGGTATGTATGAGATCAAACCGGTCTACTACTTCTTCGAAGACCTGCAAGACCGGTTCTGGGCTGGCACATCACCTGGTCTCGCGGCGGACTGGGTCGTGCGGCGAGCGGGGCAATGTCGCGGCCTGCCGCAGTATAGCTGGGCGACGGATGACAATGACGGCCTGAAACTGTCGCAGGTGTCGATGATCGAACTGCCAACGGATATCGCTGGCTTCAATCCACAGCCCGAACCGCCGCCCGAATTCCTGCCAGAAGATTTCCCCTTCCCGGAACCTCGCGAACAAATGCAATCGAGAATTTTGCTGGGGCGCTTTGGCGAACCGATGGAGGGCGAGGATGAACCGCCAATGCCGATGTTGGTCGGTCTGCTGCTGCCGGCGGTTCAAAGCGCACGAGACGCTGCTGCTGAAACCGGCGAAACGCACTACGTGGTGCTCATCGTGCCGGGCACATGGGAAGGCTTCAATCCACAGCCCGACCCGCCTGGGGACGACGAATACCAGCCGGTTTTCATAGTTCCAGGGGACCTTGTGGGATTCAATCCGCAGCCGGAACCACCGCCAACCGATCCCTACTTCCAGCTCACTATCAAGATCGAACCGTTTGAATCGAGCAACGAAAATGCCGAGGATACATACACAATCCCGGTGGAAATGGTGAGCCTCAACTTCGGTGCAATTGAATTCCAGGCGTGCGACGGATCGGTGATGCCGACCGGTGACACAGCCTGTTTGTACACGAACGAGCTGGGTCAAACCGCCGTGTGCTTCACGGGTTCGGACGGCGGTATCGGTGAAATGTCCGGTTCGGATGGTGGACTTGGTGATACGGCTGCCGAAGACGGCGCGATTTATTGCATGTACGGTTATCCAAGTATGGCAGGTTAAACGTAAGCTACGCTGGCAGTTCGAGCGTGCAACAGTCACCAATCGCGGACAAGTGTCGCAAACCGCCGCGCAGATGGCATGATCCGCGTGGCGGGTCATTCTGTTCATGCAACGTGCCAAAATTGGCAGGCTAGTTCGAAGGTATAGAATAACGGAGGCTCAGCCGATGGAACCATTCGGGACATAAGCACAAGACCTGATGCAAGTATAGTCCCGAAGAGAAAATCCGAATTGTGGTGGAAGGGTTGCGAGGGGAGATGGCGATCACTGAAATGTGCCCGCGTGAGGGGATTGCCGAGAGCTTGTACTACAAATGGGCGAAGGAATTCATGGAAACGGGCAAAGCGCAGTTACCGCGTCACGGGTAGTGCCTGCGGGGATGGACGATAATTCAAACGGATCAGGTTGAATTCAACAACAAAGAAAAATGAGCTAAACTGCGGGCCGCACAATGGCAACCATACCGCAGAAAACGATGAAACTCAACCCAACGCTGCTTGAACTGCTCATCCTCATCCAGATTTATGACCTCACCGATCTGTACTTGAAACACCACAAACGCCTCAGGCGCTGGTGGCGTGAATGGCACAAGCAACAACGCAAGCCGCGTCGCCTGCGTACGTGTGATACAAGCGCCTGTCCGCAGCGTGTGCATGATATCGGGCATATAGGAGCGCAAACCCAATGTCAAGGTGACGCCGTGACAGGAGGTGAAATGCCAACCCGGACGACCAAAAGCCGGTCAGACACACGGTTTTTGCCTGTTTGAACGCCCGGTGCGACTACTTACGGGATCGCTGATGCTCATATCCATGCTCTGGTGAGTGGAGGTCAGCTCAATGGCATTCAATACATGCGCTGTCAGGCCCGTGGGGGACAAAAAACTAGCCGGTTGGCTACTCCTATGTACCGTAGCGCGCGCGTTGTTAAGCTGTGGTCGCGGGGCACATTCAGCCTGACGAGTTGGTCACTCGGGTGAAACGGGGTGAAGAGCGCGTCTGAGTGTGGACCATCGCCGGGGATAACCCGCCGTTCGAGCTGACTATCTAGAATAGCTTTCTGGCGTGGCAGAGACTGCACACAGCCGTCGGCGCACGGCAGCCGCTGCTTCAACCGGGTACCAGGGCACCCTGTCCCGCAACAAGCGCTCCCCCAGGTCGAGCAGGTCGACCGCTGCCTGGTCCAGTTCCAGGCGCAGCAGCGCATTGATCGTACCGCCAATTTCAGGATACGCCTGTTCAAATCGGCGCAGGGGATCAATATTGTCGAGCGGCGCAGGCTGCTCCGGAGGTAAAAAGCGGGCGATCAGCCGCAGCAGCGCCTGGGGCGCAGTGACCGTGATCAACTGCCGCGCGCTAAGCAATTCTCCACGGCGGTAGCGGCCGATCCCGATCAGCAGCGCCGTCAGGAAGCGCCCTACTAAGCACACCTCGTTTTGCCCAAGCAGATCCATCTCGGCAGAAGTTGCATGTTGTAGCTGCGCTACATCCTCTGCTAGGCCCACCCGGTCGATCAGCAGCCGGTAGTCATTCACTTTAATGTGCTGCAATCCGCCCCGATCCGATACGGCGAATTCCACGAAGTGCCCGCTGCCGTAAATGGCTGTGATGCCGTCGTGCTGCGTGTCGATAAAGTGCAGTACGATCCGGTCATCGTTGGGCAGCCAGTCACGGCGGGTGCGGAACCAGGCGACAGCACCTGGTTGCACCACTACCCAGAAATCGTGATCGGACCACTCATCCGGCTGGTGCGACTGGCGCGCCATTGACCCCATCGCCATCAAGCCAAGCACGCGCGGATCGCGTTCCAGGGTCTGCACCAGCGCCGTCGTAAATGCTTCGTAGTGTTGTATGTTCATGTCGGGTGGGCCTGCCAGTGTGTGCCTATTCGTAGCTCAAGGTCTCGGTCGGTGACGCGGTCAAGGGAACGTAGGTACCTAGCCGCCGGTCGTCGCCCCACGCCACCGGGAGTTGGGCGCCGGCGCGTACATACACCGGAATCCGATCCAGCGGGGCGGCAACGTCGAGGTGTTGGTCTCCGCTGAAGCGCTGGCGCGTCCACAGGTCAAACCATTCGCCTGGCGGCAAGTACACCGGCCAGGTATCAACGCTTGCTTCGACCACCGGGCATACCAGCAACTCGCGCCCAAAGAAATACTGGTAGGGTGGGGCGTCGCGGTGCCACAGGGCCAGCGCACGCATCATCGGCTCGCCGGTACAGGCGGCGTGTTGGGCTTCCTGCCAGATGTAGGGCATCAGGTTGTGGCGCACGTTGACCAGAAAGCGAAAAGTCGGGATCACCTGCGTGTTGCCGGTGCGCGCCTGGATATTCCAGGGCGTCCGGTCGCGGCTGGGTTCGCGATGCTGGTTATATTCCGCATGGTACTGCATGATCGGGCAGAACGCTGCCATCGCCGCGCTGCGCAGATATAGCTCCGCCGACGGTATCTCACCGCTGAAGCCAGCCAGGTCCCACCCCCAGAAGGGAATACCCGACACGCCCGCCGAGAGCCCGGCCAGGATCGAACTACGGTACGCTTCCCAGGTCGAGTTTTCGTCGCCGGCCCAGTGAATGGGCGAGCGCTGCGAACCGGTAAACCCGGCTCGGCTGAAGAGAACTGCATCCCCGCCGCGTTTTTCCGTCGTAAACGTGTAGTAGGCTTCGGTGTAGAGTTGGGGGTACACGTTCCACAACTCATCGCCCTGCCGACCATCGCCAAACCGGGTGCTGCTGCCCCACATGTGTTCGCCGCCGTCGGTCTTAAAGCCGTCAATGCCTAGCTCCTCTAACAGGTAGGCGCGCTTGTTCAGCCACCAGGACCGCGCCGCCGGATGGGTAACATCCCACAAGTAGCCATTCCGAAACCAGAACGGCTTCACTCGGTACAGCGAACCGTCGGCTTCGCGCACGCCGTAGCCTTCTTGCTCGAAGAAAAGCCGGTCGGCTTCGTGCTGTGGGTTCTGGCCATCGCTGGCGGCAAAGACCGGCACCTGCCACAGCAGCAGGCGAATATCGCGGGCGTGTAACCACTCGACCATGCCTTTGGGATCAGGCCATTTCCCGTCTGCTGGGAAAGTGAAGTCGTAATAGCGCAGCGCAGCATCGCCCGCAGTGGGTGTATACTGCGCGTCGTTCCAGATGTAAAAGGTATCCTCGTCGCTCCAGGCTTCGAGCACCAGCACGCTGGGGACAATTTCGTGCGCCAGGGACTGCTCTACTTCGTGCACTACACGCGCCTGGGAATTCCACTCGTTAGCGCTCATCCACAGGCCGAACGTCCACAGCGGCGGCAGTGCGGCAGGGCCGGTTTGCTGCGTGAAGGCGCGAATGATGGCCAACGGATCGTCGCCAGTGAACCACGTCAGGATGAGGGACTCGTCCGGGCCGAGATCGGCTTCCAAGACCCATCGGTCCGGCTCCGTCGCGGCCAGGTCGAACTGCATCCAGCGGTCACTCGCGACGAACACGCCGTATCCCGCCGACGACAGCACAAATGGGATTGCCAGATAGGTGCGCTTGCCCTGGTTTTTGTACTGCTCGTAGCAGCGCACGTCCAGAATCTCGCCGCGCTGGTTCAGGGCGTTGAAGCGCTCACCCAGGCCGAAAAACGCTTCGCCTGCCGGGCACGCAAACGTAAGCCGCACCCGCAGCGCGCGGCTGCCGTCCGTCAACCACTCGACGGCGCGCAGCGCGGGCAGCGGATGCTTTCCCGACAACGATCCGCCCGCATCCCGCTGGATGTGCATCGTCCACTGGTTGGAGTCCGTGCTGGACTGTTCGAGGTGAACTGTGTCTGGCGCGGCGGACTGCCAGTCTCGCCCGGTGAGGGTATACGTTGGCCCGGTCTGCCCATCACCGTCGATCCAGTATGTCAGGGTTTGCCCAGGAGGTGGGGCGGTCAGATCGGCGTGCCACACATCCTGCTCGACTTTTTCCATCCGTTCCAGGAATTCAGCCCCCACGCCGTGTTCCAGGCGGGGCTGCCAGTCCGGGTCGGGGACGGCGTTGATCACCGGCCCGATGGTGTCGTCCACCCGCGTATGGACCTGCACCGACTGTATGGCACCTGGCGGGCGCGTTGCGATGCCGACTGTAAACGGCTGGTGTGCCAGCGGTTGGCGGGGAAATCGTTCTTCTGGGCGCTGTTCATAGGGGTGTTCTTGCCCCAGGGGGGAATGAATAATCTCGATCATATTTGATCCTTTAGAGATGATGCCAGGATAAGATACATTGCATGAGACCACAACAGGGGACACGCCACTGTGCCCCAGCGGTTTTCCCATTCGGTGTAGTATTCGGGGTGCAGCAGATGCTCAGAGACCTGTTCCGGCAGCGCGCCGTCGGCGGTGGCTTGCGCTGCGGTCCAGCCCAGCAGCTTGCGTGCTTCCGTCGTGCGCCCCAGTTCGACATAGACCCAGCCCAACCACGCCGTCAGCAAAACCCATTCGCCGCCGCCATAGTACACATCCGCTGCATAGCGGTACACGCCGCCGCCGGGGCGGAGGAGGTCTTGCTCGATCAAGGCTAGCGTTCGTTGGAAGCGCGCATCATCCACGCTGACGAGGCCATACGGCACCGCCAGCCACAATAAACTGGCGTCGACGGCTGTGTTGCCCAGGTATTTCATAAAGTGCCCGTCGGGGGCAATGCTGGTTTGAAGCGTGAAGGCGCGGATTGACTCTGGCAGGTGAGCCGGTACCAATGCCGGATCGCGGCGGTGTACGGCGCTTAGGCCGCTGAAGAGCGCCGCCAGAGTGGAGGGGTGAATGTGCTCGCGGTGCTCCTCCCAGCAGTCGTAGGTGCTGGACTGCCACAGCGGGGTCAAGTAGCGAACGGTTAACTCAACGGCGGGTTTGACCGATTCCCAGAGCGCGTGATCGTTGGTCATTTCGACGTGCGCCACCAGGCCCCACAACCAAGTGCCGTAGCCATCCAACTGAAAGTCCCACCAGTCATCGGTGCCGATTTCGCCTTCCAGTGTAAAGCGCGTGGGCAGGTAGTCGGTGTCTTCCGGCGTGATGTCACGTTGGAGCTTATCTAACACCCGTTCCACACGGTCCCGGTGCGCGATCAGCGTGCGTCCGGCCCACGTGTAAAATGCACGGGCGCTGGCATGCTCTCCGGCGCAGTCCATGCCATATGCGATCCACGCGCCATCCCGCAACCACGAATAGCCATACTGGGAAAAGGTCGGCGAAGCCACATATGCGCCGCTGGATGCCTGTCCCGCTTTGATGATTGCTACGCTGCTGTCATATAGAGTCATGGTTCTGTCCTGGTCAAAGATGGTGGCAACAGGGCTGCTGCTGCCACCATCGAGGGTACAGGCGCTACTGGATTAGCGCGTCGAGTTCGTCTTTGGCGATGTCGAGCGCCGTCTGGGGATCAAGCTCGCCGATAGCGACCGCGCTCAGCAGGTCGTTAACGATGTCCTGCATTTCGTTTTGGCGTTCGATGACGGGGGGTGTAATCGGGCTTTCCAGCGCCTGGAAGACCGCCGCCCGGTTGGATGGATTGTCCATGGCGAGGTAGGCCTCGAAGTATTCAGGTTGGTCCAGCGCAGGCAGTTCCCAGCCGGTGTCAACGCGGATGGTGGCAGCTTCGCGGCTGGCCGTCAGGAACTGGGCCCAGGCAGCGGCTTCGGCGGGGTGATCGGTGTCAGCGGCGACCGCGATGCCGTTAGCGAAGAAATGGTGGCCTTTGTTGGCCAGGCCGGGTTCGAGTTCAATATCCCATTCAAACGGTGCATCGGCGAACAACGCAAACATCCAGATACCGGTCACGAGCATGCCCAGATCGCCCTGTGCGAACAGTTCTTCGTTAGGCAGCCCGGCCAGTTCCAGTTCGTCCGGCATCACGTCGCCGTCCATGAAGCTAACCATCATCTCCAACGCTTCAACACATTCCGGCTCGTTAATGGTGGATTCGGTCATGTCGTCATTGAAGAACTGGCATCCGTTCTGACCGGCTTTTTTGTAGAATTCCCAGAACTGAATCGGGGAATACAGGCCCCAGGTATCGTCCCCTAGCACGGTGATCGCTTCACCGGCGGCCATCGCGTCATCCCAGGTCCAGTCTGCGGTGGGGTAGTCGACGCCCGCCTCGTCAAACAGGTCCTTGTTGTAGAACAATAGCACGGTCGAGAATGTCTCCGGCAGCGCACCCTGAATCCCTCCATATTGAAAGGCCTCTAGTGCGCGGGGATAGTACGGGGTGTCTTCCGCCAGGTAGGGCGTGAGGTCCAACAGGACGTCGTTGGCGGCATAGCTGACGAAGTTTTCGTAGTTTAGCTCGAAGACATCCGGCGGATCGCCGCCCACAAAGTCGGCTTGTAGCAGTGTGAAGTAGTCAGCATAGGGCGCGCTCGATACTTCGACGTTGATGTCGGGGTTAGCTTCTTCGAACAGCGCCACCATTTCGGCCAGGTCTTCGATGTGGTCTGGGTCGGACGAGAAGTTGAAGTAACGGATCGTAACCTCATCTCGGGCCGAGACGCCGCCAGGCAGCGCCACCGCCAGCAAAACGAGTACGAGTGTCAGGGAAAGAGATTTCTTTAGCATGGGTGTTCCTCCAAAATCGTGCAGAAAAACGAATGACACAAAACTACTGTTACGAACAGCTCAATCCGTTTAGCCTTTGATGCCACTGAGGGTTACACTGCGGATAAACCATTTTTGAGCCAGAACGTAAACGATCAAAATAGGCAGCACGGTGATCACTGCCCCCGCCATCACCATATTCCATTGGGTTAGTGCTCTTGGACCTCCTTGTAGTTTGGCTATTCCAACCGGCAGAGTCATAAATACATCACGGCGCGCCACAAATAGCGGCCACAGGTAAGCGTTCCAGTACTCCATAAAACTGAGGACGGTCAACGTCGCCAGGGCAGGCCGAGCGCTGGGCAACACGATCCGCCAGAAAATGACGAAATGGTTCGCGCCGTCGATAAAGGCGGCCTCTTCCAGTTCGCGCGGCAGGCTGAGAAACGACTGCCGCAGCAGGAACACGCCAAACGCACTGAAAATACCCGGCAAAATCAGCGCCTGGTAGGTGTTGACCCAGCCCAGTTCGCGGATGAGGATAAACTGCGGGATTAGCGTGATCTGGCGCGGCACCATCATTGTCAGCAGATACAGCACGAAGACCACCTCGCGCCCGCGCCACGTCATCCGTGCAAACGCATAGGCGGCCAGCGCCGACACCAGCACTTGCCCAGTCGTGCCCAGCACGGCCACCACTACGCTGTTCATCAACATGCGGTCCACTGGCATCAGGTCCACCAGGTCGGTGTAGCTGCTGGTCGTGATGGGATCGGGGATAAACTCCGGCGTTGCACGAAGGATAAATTCGGCAGGTTTGAGCGAAGTGCTGAGCATCCACACAAAGGGAATGAGCATCATTAGCGCCAGCAGCGTCAGGACGGCATAGGCGGCAGTATCCACCAGGCGTTTGAGCACGACTTGTCGCGCCAGCGCTCTGGTTTGTATTCGGTGGCGAAGAGTCATCGTCGTCTCGTTCATTGTTCGTATTGCACCCATCTTTTTTGCAGCGCTAACTGCACCAGTGTGACGGCAAAAATCACGCCAAACAGCACCCACGACATGGTGGCAGCATAGCCCATACGGTTATAGCGGAAGGCGTTGTTGACGATCTGTTCGACGACGACAGTCGTGCCGCGTCGGGCAAACCGTTCAGGCATCAACCACGCCTGTTCGAAAATCTGGAAGCCGTTGATCAGCGAGATGATCAGGGCAAAAAAGGTGGTGGGCGTCAGTAGCGGCAGTGTGATGTGGCGGAACAACTGGATCGGGTGCGCGCCGTCGATGCGGGCTGCTTCATAGTAAGTATGCGAGATGTTTTGCAGCCCAGCCAGGTACATCACCGCGATGAAGCCGATGTCCTTCCACACGCTGGCGATGATGATCGCGTGCAGCGCAGAGTCGGGATCAAACAGCCACGCCGGTCCGTCAATTCCGATCTTGGCCAACCCAAAGTTCAGCAGGCCGTAGCGCGGGTTGAAAATCCATCTCCACATCAACGAAACCACTACCCACGATGACACCACCGGAACAAACGTTGCCGCGCGGAAGAACGCGATGCCGCGCAGTGGGCGGTTAAGCAGTAGCGCTGTCAACAGCGCCAGCACCAGTACGGATGGAATATAGAACAGCAGAAAGGTCAGCGTATGTTCAAAAGCGGTCCAGAACGTGTCGTCGTGATAGAGTTCGACGAAGTTTGCTGTCCCGACGTAGTCCGGGTCTGACAGCAGGTTCCAATCGTATAGCGTCAGTCGGAGCGAATAGAGAATGGGACCAACCATAAACACCAGCAACCCCAACAGGCTTGGCGCAAGAAACACCAGCACCCATCCCCATTTTTGTAGACCGCGTTGGCCAGCCACATAATCCTCTTTCTTCACTCAATAAAGAAACTTATCCAAAAAAATATGAACCGATTCATGGTGTCTGAGGTGACTGAAGCAGTGGCGACTCGAACAGCTTGCCGACCACCAGCCCCGCCGCGCCCCTGGCCCACGCTTGATCGTCGGCGTGTTTGATGAGGATGTCGACATCCTCCAGCAGGCCATTGAAAGCATGAGCGCGCAGCGCGTCCAGCATTGGGTCTAACCGGTGGGGGCCGGCTGTCACCCCTTCGCCGCTTATGATAATCAGCGACGGGCAGAAGAGATTGACCATCGTCGCCAGGCCAAGGCCCAGGTAGTGACCGCTGGTTTTGAGCAGGTCCTGCGCCAACTCATCGCCTTGTTCGGCGGCCTGCGTGAGGCCATCCAGCATCGTGTCGGAGGTGAGGCACGACGGGGTGCCATTGTCCAGCGCATGTCGCAGTTCGCGCAGGATGGCCGGATCGGCAGCCAGTGCTTCCAGGCAGCCGCGCTTGCCACAGTCACACAGCGGACCATCGGGCAGCAGCGTGATATGACCAAGTTCGCCGACGCCGCCCTTGTGCCCACGATAGAGTTGGTGGTTGATCACCACGCCCAACCCGATGCCGCGCCCGATGGTCAGCACGGCGAAGTTGGCTACGCCGTGTCCGGGGCCAAACAACTGCTCGGTGATGGTCAGGGTGTTGACGTCATTTTCAAGGTACACCGGCAGTGATAGTTCCTGCGCCAGGATGTCGGCCAGCGGCACATTTTGCCAGTGAAAAAACGGTGAGTAGTGCACAATGCCCGCCGTGCTGTTGATAACCCCGGCCAGCCCGACCCCTAATCCGCGCACCTTTTCGCGCGCGATATCGGCTTCGTACACGGCGTGAATCACGGTTTGCGAAAGGGTTTCGGCCACGGCTGTGGGCGTTTCACGGTTGGGCAGCGAGCGTTCGAGATAACTTAAGACCGTCGCTTCCAGGTCGGTGACGGCACAAACGGCTCGGTTCTCCATCAATTTTAGACCGACAACGTAACCCGCAGTGGGATTTAGACGCAACAGCACCTGACGACGCCCGCCAGTCGAGTCACTTTCGCCGGCTTCAGTCACCCACTGTGTTTCGATCAGGTCGGTGACAATTTGGGAGACAGCGCCCACGCTCAGGCCGGAAAGCTCCGTCAATTGGGTGCGCGACAGCGGGCCCTGGCTTCGGATGATGTTCAGCAGCAGGTTCCGGTTCATAGCGCGCATCAGGTTACGGTTGCCACGGCGTGGTTTGTTCATATCACTTTTATCATTTAGTGAAATAAGTTAAAGATAGAGTACCTCAAATTGGGGTGGCTGTCAAACGGAACGTAGGCTGAGGCAGATTATGGCAGTGTTCGCGGATGCAGGGGCTAAGCCAAACACAACGGGTTCTAGGAGCGGCTGACCAAAGCCTATTGGCAGCCGCTGAAGGAATCACCACCGACGATCCGAACCACATCTATAGATGCACATGAGGTGCTGCGGTTAATCACACAGCGGCTCGATACGATACTGCTCGCGTTCGTCACACGAAAAAGCGCGCACATAGCGATTCGCCCGTGCCCAGTCGCGTAGTTCATCCAACGACCAGTCTGCGATCTGCCATTCGTATACGATGCCACTGTAAAATGTGGAATAAGCAGTTTGATAGTCCTTGCCAAAAAACACTTCCCAGACCATACTCCCCGGAGGCCCTGCATAGTAACGCACAGCCTGTCCGCTGGAATAATCCCAGAGGACGAGGTTGCCATTCGTATTGCCCGCAATGAGATAACGCCAGTCTGGTGTATGATCTATAGTGGACATGGTTCCCCCCTGTCCCGTTTGTCCGGCAAAGCTGCGGGATGTAGCGCCAGTATTGATGTTCAGTTCGTACAAACCACCGGATCCACTCACAATGACTGTATCTGGCTCCGGACTCCAGACGATTTTGAAGGCTATGTGGGCAATACCATCTGGCGCATAGGGGAACTCGCGGATCACCTGTCCGGTCTGAACATTCAGCAGCGTACTGTGATCAGCGTAACCCCCGTGACTGACCATGACCTGGCTGCCATCGGGACTGACGGCGATGCCGTACACGCCCCAATCGACATCAAACCGCCGGATCAGCCTGCCGGAAGCCACATCCCACATGATCAATTCGCCCCGGCCTTCATTGTCGGGCCAGGCACGCCACGCGAGCGAGCCGGTAAATAGCAAGGTGCCATCCGGGCTGAAGGCATGGCTGCGCAGGCCATATTCCTGCCCTTCGAAGCGTTGGATTTCGGCCCCGGTTTGCGCATCGACTAGCACGATTTCGACCTCCCCTGTGCCATACCAATCAGTCGCTCCGAGCAGCACCGAGCTGCCATCCGGACTGTACCCAATCTCCGTCACCCCGCTGGTTAATCCGTCGTAACTGCGGATGACCTGGCCGGTGTTCAAGTCCCACCAAGTAGCGGTTCCTCCTTGAATCCCACCGGTTGCCATCGTGCTGCCATCGGGGCTGATGGCTAACCCAAACAACGGCACATCCAGGCTAAAGCGGCGTAGTGCGCCGCTGTACGGCATACTGATCACACGCAGACCGCCGGAAAAGTGCCCCTGCAAGAAACGCTCTCCATCAGGGCTGAATGCGGTGGCAGAGGGCGAGCCGAAATTCTCGTATCCAACGAGCGTGAATTGAGTACTCCAGGGATCAAGTGGCCAAAGCCACGTTAAGGCAAGAAAGGCCAGCACCGCGCTTCGTCCATCGGGGCTGATTTCAATCTGTGACAGTTTGTCCGCCACAAGGTTTTCGTTTAACAGCTCGCCGGTCGTGATATCCCATTCGCGCAAATAGAGATCGGCGGTTGATGTAAGCAGCGTCGTTTGTGCGCTGCTTGCCTGGCGAAATGCAACCGCTTCTACTGACGCGCTGGTTTGAACCGTGAGCAGGCTTTCACCATTGGCCGTATCCCACAACTCGATCGTGCCATCGGCATACCCGGCAGCAAGCTGCTTGCCGTCGGCGCTGAGGCTGATGCTGTTGAGCGTACCCAATTCGTCACCGAAACGGTACTGCACGTCCCTGGTCGCAATCTGCCAGGCCAGTACCGGCCCCTGATCGGAACTCGTATACGCAGTCTGGCCGTCCGGGCTGATCGCCAGGTGAGTGATCGCGCCTGAATCCAGCTCAAACCGCCGCATCTCGTCCCCGCTGGCCGTGTCCCACCTGATCACGACGCCATCATCGCCCGCCGACAGGAACGATTCCCCATCAGGTAGAAAATGTACAGCGCGCACCCAGCTCGCGTGTCCGGCCAAGCGGTAGATTTCCCGGCTTTCTGCCACATTCCACAACACCAACTCACCCTGAATGCACCGGTCCTGCTCCAGCACACCACAGCTTCCATGCAGTGCCAATAGCCCATCAGGGCTGAAGGCAGCATCAGTGATGCTGTTTCCTTCGGTTTGCAGAATCGATTGCATACCCGCATCAAAGGCAACGGTTTGCAGGGCATGTACTGCTTCGGGCGGCGGCGAGTCGATGCTCACAGCTTCCAGCGCTAATGCCAACGCTAGGCTCGATCCCAGGTTTTCCTTCACATCAATCGCCGCGTTCGCCAGCACCAGGCTGTGGTTCACGTCTGCTTCGCGCTCGGCTTCGGCGCGAGTGCCCTGAGCGCGGCGTTCGCGGTCCAGTGCGAAGATGGAGAGCAGAACTGCCGCGATCAAAAACACGCCCAGCCCGGCCACCAGGTAGCGTAAGCGATTCGCCGACTGGCGCTGGGATATCTCGGCCTGCCGCGCCGATTCGGCGGCCTGCTGGGCCAGCTCCAGTTCGCGCGCTTGCCGTTCGCGCTCAGTTTCCTCTTGCTGGCGTTGGGTCGTGATGCTGGTCTGGAGGAAGTCGCGTTCCTGGCTGGTCAGGGCCAGCCGAGTGCTGGCGGCCCAGTCCTCGAACTGCTGCAAGCGCGTGCCGTGCAGCAAATAACTCCTATCCTGCCCGGCGTTAAACCAATCGGTGGTGGTATGTGCCAGCAAGCGCTGCAAGCGAATATCGTGGCGGCTCTCGTTGAGCCAATCGCGCAACTGCTTCCATTCGCGCAAAATCGCCTCGTGCGCCACTTCGACTACCGGGGCACGAGTCCCCGGATCATGGTCCAACGCCAACAGCCGGTAAGCCGTGTAACTATCGACGATTTCGTCCATCAAATCAGGGTCAGACGCCACCGCTAAAAGTTCGGCGCGAGGGACCCGCCGCCGTGTATCTTCGGTACCTTCGCCTAACGTGACCAACCGCAGGAACATCTGGCGTGCGCTTTCGCGGCCCGCTTCATCCAGTTCCATGTAGATGGTTTCGGCCCGGCGGGCTAGCGCGCCGGTCGTTTGGCCGATGTACTCGTAGGCGCGGCGCGTCATGCAAAGCCCTTCGCGGTTGTCGAACAACTCGGTCAGGGCATATTGCAACAGCGGCAGCGCGCCCGGTTGATAGTGAATCTCGGAGATGATCGACGCGACCAGACCCTCTTCGAACGTTACGCCCGCCTGTTCCGCTGGGTTACTGATAGCGCGCTGCAATTCCTCGGCAGAAAGCGGCAGGATCGTTTCCATCCGGCTGCGCACCATCTCGCCGAACTCCGGGTAATGCAGCGGTTTGTCGTAGAAATCCGCACGCAGCGTGATCACGATCCGCACCCGACTGCGCGGCGCGGTGACCGCAGTATATAGCAGGTCGAGGAACTGCTGGCAAACCGCTTCGTCTTCAACCAGCGTAAAGACCTCCTCGAACTGGTCAACGATCACCACCAATTCGCTGTCATCGTCGGGCAGGATAAGCTGCGCGGCCCGCAGCAGCCCGCGCTGGTCACGAGTGAGTGGCTCGTGCAGGTTGCGGGCCTGGTCTGCCGCCACGCGCATCAACGCGATTTCCAGTTCATCGATGGGATAGGTTCCCGGCAGCATATCCACCACAAACCACTGTTCAGCACCCGGCAAATCCCCACGCCACAACGCCGGAATCAGCCCGGCGCGCACCACACTGGATTTGCCGCTGCCGCTGGGGCCAACGACCGCCAGGAAACGTGCGAATTCGCCGCTTTCGCCCATGCGCGCGGTCAGCACTGCCGTCAGCTTTTCGCGGCCAAAAAAGTCGCGGTTGTCGGCAGGCTGGAATGGACACAAGCCCTTGTAGGGATTCTCTGGTTCGGGCAGTAAACCGGTGTGAATTCCCTCGCCAGTGATCGTCAGCAGGTCGGAGTCACTGTCGCTGTCAATCACCAGGTTGAGTTCGCGCGCCCGGACGATACACTGCATCCGGCTGCGCACGCCCAGCTTGCGATAAATCTGGTAGACATACCATTTCACGGTGCTGACTTCAATGTACAGCTCCTGCGCGATCTCTTTGTTCGACAAGCCGGCGATGATGCGTGTCAGGATGTCTTGCTCGCGGCGCGTCAACTGCTCGACCACGTTATCCCCCTGGTCGTCGCGATCCAGGTGTGCCGCTTCTCGAAAGGCCGTCGCCAGGGCTAGCGCATCCGGGTAGCGTTTGGCCGGGTCTTTTTTCGTGGCTTTCTGGATCACGCTGTTAATGTCGTCCCACTTGCCATTGTCCTGGCGGTTGATGGGGGGCAGCGCGTCGTTGATATGTTTGTACATGCGCTCTATCGAAGACAATCCCGGAAAGGGGTGCTCGCCGGTGAGCATTTCATAGAGCATTACACCGAGGCTGTACAGGTCGGTACAGGGCGTGATCGGTTCGCTGCGTGCCTGCTCCGGCGAGATGTAATCCAACGAGCCAATGATGGCATCGGCACCCGTCAGCCCACTGTCTGTGCGGTCGATGTCTTTGGCAATGCCAAAGTCAGCCAGGTACGCGTTGCCATCTTCGTCTAGCAGGATGTTACCCGGTTTCAAATCGCGGTGGATGATATTGCTGCGATGGGCAACCGTCAGGGCCGCCGCAATCTGGTCGAGCAGATGGGCTGTCGCTTGAAGATCATACGCACCACCGCGTAATGCCCCGGCCAGGCTGCCCCCACGAAAGTAGCGCATGACCAGGTACGCCCCGTCCGGATCGCGCCAGTAATCATACAACGGCGCGATGTGCATATGTTCCAGTCGTGCAACCGTCTGGGCTTCGGTTTCGAACCGGCGAATAAAATCCGGATTATTGGCGAGTTTGGGCAAAATCACTTTGACGGCCACCTCGCGCCCCACCGTCGTCTGCTGCGCCCGGTAAACAGCGCCAAAGCCGCCCACTCCGATCTGCTCGTGCAGTTCGTAGCCTTTGATTGACGTTCCGCTGAGATTGTCCATCGCTATCCCCCCCATTCTTTTTCCTCTATTGTATGCGGGATTCCCCTCAGCGATGCCGATTCCATACTTTTTCCATACTGCCGATCCATATCTTTTCCAATCTTCCGCGCGGCCCCCCGGGCCCTTACGATGAGAACATCCGGAAGTGCCTGAGCGCACATATAAAGGAGGAATGACACATGGTTTCCATTCGGAACAAACGTATCTTTTTCGGTTTAGTGATTGCTGCGCTGTCACTGTCTGCGCTGGTCCTGATTCCGGCGGCGGGCGCGCAGGACGGTGATCCCGAACGCACCGGCTTTCGTCCTGACGCCCCACCCTATGGCGTGCGCGGCCTGTACCCGGTCGGATTTAGGACGTTTTCGGTTGAGGTTGGAGATCGCCTACTGGAAGGCGGCATCTGGTATCCGGGGCTCAATCCTGACGGAACCGAGGAAGCCGTTACCTACGATCTGGGCGTTGGCGATATTCTGCTGCCCATCGTGAGCGCGCAAGCCGGGCGGGCCATCCTGGACGTCGCGCCGGACACGGCGAACGGTCCCTACCCGTTGGTGTTCAGTTCACACGGGCTGAACGGGCAGATTTATTTCTGGGCGTATCTGCATGAGCATCTAGCCTCACAGGGCTTTGTCGTGATGGCAGTATGGCACAACGATACGCTGCGCGGCAGCCTGTTGGCAAGCACGGACGAGCAGCAGGCGGTGGTGATGCAAGCCGCGATTGATGGTCTCGTGCTGCGGCCCGCCGATGTTTCCCACACGCTGGATTATGCCGAGATGCTCACCGGTTCTGACGGCGCTCTGGCAGGTGTGATCGATACGGATCGGGTCGCGGCCATCGGCATGTCCTACGGTGGGGCTACGTCGCTGCTCGCGGTGGGGGCGCGTCTCGATTTCCGCGCGGTGCCGGAACTCTGCGCGTCCGATGTCTACGCCAGTCTGCTCTCCACGATGGTGTGCCAGGCTCACAGCGCGGACCTGCCCGGCCTGGAAGCGCACCTGATGGAACTGGCTGGGGTAGACGGCACGCCGGGGCAGCTCTGGCCGTCGCTGGGAGACTCGCGGATCGATGCCATTGTCGCCATGATGCCGGGCGGCGGATCGGTGTTTGTCAGTGCAGAAGGTTATGCCAACGTCGAAGTACCGGCGTTGTTCATGAAGTCCTGTAATGATGAGATATCGATACCCGCCTACAACGTGGACCCGGCCTGGGAATATACCGGCAGCGCGTCCAAGAGCCTGGTCACGTTTGAAAACGCTGGGCATGCAATCGGGGGCTACTGTGATCCGGTTGTGGTACAGACCATTCCGGCGTTCTTCCCCTCGTGCTCTGACCCGGTGTGGGACATGGACCGCGCCCACGACCTGATCGATCACTTCGTGACTGCGTTCCTGCTGGCCGAACTCTACGGTGACGAGGAGGCTGCGGCGGCGCTCTCGCCGGATACGGTGCAGTTCCCCGGCATCAGCTACGAAACGACCGAATTCTAACGGAACCTCAGGGGTGGAGGACCAGCTTGCCTGACAAGACACCGGAAAGCTGAAAATGACCGGAGAGTCCGCAAACTCTCCGGTCTGTGTTGAATAAACTTCCCTATAAAGGTAGTGGTGAGATTTTGACTGATAGAGCATGAAAAGGTAAACCAGAACAAACCGCCAAGTCCATCTGGAGTACCCTTTCATGATACAGACGATTGTAACGCATCGGTGTCCGAAATGCGGCAGCAAAAATATGGTGAGAAACGGACATGATTACAAAGGCGACCAGAACTATCACTGCAAAACCTGCGAGAGGTATGGCACATTGAATGCTCAACGGGGCTATGATGAAGGCACTCGTAGCCAGGTAAAACGTGCTGTGCTGGAACGCATCAGTTTGCGTGGCATCTCGCGCCGCACCGTTGCCAACTGGATCACCCAATGGCCGAACACTTGCCGCCGTTGGAAACGACACGGGCTGAGGCACAGTTGGATGATGTGCTGGAATTGGATGAACTGTGGTCGTTTGTCCTCAAGAAAGCCAATAAACGATGGGTTTGGGTGGCTTTGTGGCGCCGCACCCGCCAGATGGTCGCCTACGTCATCGGTGACCGCAGTGAGGCCAGCTGCCTGCACGTCTGGCGGCGTATCCCCTTGGCCCACAAACGCTGTGTCTCGTGTAGTGACTGGTGAGATGCTTAGCAGCGAGTTTTGGCGATAGACCGCCATCAATCGGTGGGCAAAGACAGTGGCGAGACCAACCATATCGAGCGTTGGTTCAACACTTTACGGCAACGCTTGGCACGTTTTGTCCGCAAACCCCTGTCGTTTTCCAAGCTGGATTGCTTTCATGAGGCTGTTTTCCGTCCCATCAGACCAACAGCTTCTTGAGCACAAAAACCATTTGTTCCACCGTTTCATCGAACGCCAAACCTTGTTTCAACCGGAGTGCCCGGTAAGTCAAAGGATTCAGCAGTCCCCGGATAAACTCCTTCCGCAACGTTTGACTTGTCTGGCTGTTAAGAAGAACATCCGCCATGGAATCGATCAAGACTTCGTAATCGGCCATCGCCTTCGCCATCACCGGCGATTCGTCCTCCAGGGTGTACCCGGTCCAGGATTGTCCGAATGTCTGCTCATGGAGCGAGAAAATCTGTCGGACGGTGGTGTAAATCCGTTCGACCGGGTCCTGGATAGCGGCGAGTTCATCTGGTGCCATATACTCGAGATTCTCGGCCATGTGTTTGGTGCAGGCTCCGAACAAATCTTCGCGTGTAGGGAAGTACTTGTTCACGGTAGGCAGCGAAACACCGGCTTCGTCGGCCACTGCGGCCAGTGTAGTAATGCCAAGACCGTGCAACTTGACGGTCGCTTCTACAATGGACTGGCGGGTTTGGGCGGCAGCGGCTTCACGCCGCTCTGAATTGTACTGGCGTGACATTTCTTTCACTCCTTGCTAACTCGTTCAACATCCTGAAGGGGAAGCCAAACATCGGGACTTCCCCTGATATCCCCTATCGCTCATTCCACACGCGGCCAGAGTCCGGTATCGTAAATCCAGCGTCGGCGCTGGTCCCCAATCTCAGGTGTCGTGAACCCGGTCTCCTGGCGATCGGTGATGAGGAGTGCAGAGCGGCTTCGAGTGATGAAGTTCCACAACCACTGGACAAGCACCAACAGCCGGTTTTCGATCTCCAATTGGTATGTAAGGTGAATATAAGCCCAGAGCTGCCAGGCCAGCCAACCGGCGAATCGGAAGCGGCCCACTTCGGCCACGGCTGCGCCCCGTCCAATGACGGCGATATTCCCCTTGTCACGGTAGCGGAAATCCGGCAGTCTGTGGCCCCGCTCCCTGGTTTTGATCGATTCGGCAACGTGTTGTCCCTGTTGGATCGCGACTTGCGCTACACCGGGCAACGGTTTGCCATCTTGATGAGCAAAGCTTGCCAGATCGCCGATGACGAAAATCTCCGGGTGTCCTGATACTGTCAAATCCGGTTCAATCTCCACCCGCCCACCCCGGTCGAGCGAAACACCGGTCGCATCGGCCAGCGCCTGACCAAGCGGAGACGCCTTAACGCCTGCCGTCCATAGCACCGTTCGTGCTGGCACCATCTCGACCTCGTCACCATATGAAAGAGTGACGTCCTGCGGACCTACCTCACTCACGCGCGTGCCGGTGACGATTTCCACACCGCGTTTTGCCAGTGTTTGCGCCGCCTTTTCGGAAAGACCAGGCGGATAGGTGGGCAGAATGCGATCTCTACTTTGCACTAACAGGATACGGGCATCAGACGGATTGATGCTGCGAAACTCGTTCTTGAGCGTCTCGCGTGCAATTTCGGCCAGCGATCCGGCGATTTCGACACCGGTTGGCCCACCGCCAACGATAACAAACGTCAACCAGGAGCGAATCGTATCAGGATCGCTGGCAACTTCAGCCGCCTCGAACGCTGCGATGATCCGGCGTCGGATTTCGGTCGCGTCTTCAACGGTTTTCAGACTCGGTGCCCATTGCTGCCAGTGATCGTTGCCGAAGTAGTGATTTCCAGCGCCAGCAGCGACGATCAAGGTATCGTAGGGAACCGTGCCATTGCGCAGGATAACTTGCTGATTGGCCACGTCGAAACCGGTGACTTCAGCCAACAGCACGCGCGCGTTCCGCTGCGTTTTTAGCAGCCGGCGAAGCGGTGATGCGATGTCAGCGGGTGATAGTTCGCCAGTCGCAACCTGGTAGAGCAACGGCTGGAACAGATGATGGTTGCGACGGTCAATGAGCGTCACCTCGACGGGAGCATGCTTCAGGCGTTTGGCAGCGTATAGCCCACCAAAACCACCTCCGATAATGACAACACGTTCTTTCTGGTTCATCGTACACCTCTGCAATGAATGTTTGATGGTTGTTGCGGTGTTGACATCTGGATGAACCCTACTGGATTCTGTAAATCAACCACTCACAGGGAAAATCAGTACATCATCACCGTACTCAATATAAATATACTATATTCAATATATCGTGTAAATATCAAATTGCAAAAAATCATGCAGGTTTTTCGAATTTGCGTTTGGTACATGAAGGAATTTGAGGAACGCCACTTGAAAAAACGCGCGCAGCTCAATGGGCTGCAGGCGTCTGGCAAACGATTGATGTTACAGGTTAGGTGCTGCGAGATTAGGGTTATTCAGCGCTCACCCCCACCACTACCCTTCTCGATTTGCACAATGACTGGCATATATTATGATTTAGAAAGAATCTAAATCGACAAAGAGGTACCCACGCAGTGCAAGAAACGCCCCACATACGTGTTCTTCTGGTTGATGATCATCAGCACATTCATGATATCGTTACGGAATTATTGAATGCTGCCGAGGATATTGACCTGGTGGGGCAAGTACATAGTGGGCACGATGCTGTTGCCCTTTGCCGGATAGTTAAGCCGGATTTGGTGTTGATGGATGTCATCATGCCAGTAATGAGTGGAGCCGAGACAACACGCGTCTTGCTAGAAGAATGCCCTGACCTGCGCGTACTGGTGATGTCGAGTTTTCGTGAATATGAACGTATCAAAGAAATGTTAGACAGCGGTGCATTAGGGTACCTGGTCAAAGATGCTATTGCGGAAGACTTGCTAAACACCATCCGTGCAGTTTACCAAGGCAACATGGTTTTTTCTCCAGAGGTTGCAGAAACTGTTCTCTTCAGGTCATCTACTGAGCATACCTCTGATTTTGGACTGACAGAGCGTGAAC
>JAADYV010000191.1 GCA_010092855.1 Chloroflexota bacterium
CCCCACCCGTTTTTGTGCGCGACCGGGGTGTCCAGCGGCACGCCCAGCTCGATCAGGCGGTCGATGCGGTTGCCGCTCAGCAATTCGATCATCTGCTCACATTCCGTCTGCGTGATGTCGCCGTCGGGATACACGGCCAGCAGCCCGCTGTTGTTGTAGGCGCAGTCGTAGATCATGGTCAGCAAAAAGCCCATGTCCGCCGCTGTCGTTTGCGAATACGGGTCTGGCCGGGTATCAAAGGTGGTATCAGGTGCCACCTGCGGACGGCACACTTCGGCTTCAAATCGTAAGGTTTCGTCGGTTACCCACAACGGCGCGCTGATGTAGGTGCGCTCGGCCCCGATTTCCTGTGCGGTACACGATACCTGGCGCAGCCCGACCCGCAGCGCCTGGTTGTTCTCGACCGGATACCCTTCGGCTAATCCCCCGCGCTGGATCAGGAAGTTGGACGACGAGTTGTTGCTGCACAGGATCGACTCGGTCAGCAGATAGGCGGTTTCCGGCTCGCTGCTGACCAGCAGCACCTGGCGGAACAGGTTGATCATAATCGGGATTTTGACCACGCTGACCGAGCTGTGCGCGACGTTTTCCAGGATACCGAGTTCATCGCCGGTTTCCAGGTCCAGCACGTACACCGACACAATCGGCCCCCCGGCCTGGCTGGTGAAGCCGCGCGCGTCGATCAGGCTCCGAATGTCGGCTTCCAGCGGTTCGAGGCCGGTGTCCTGCGCTTCGATCTGGGGCGGCGGCGGCTCATCGATCTCGACCACGCCCGGCAGGATCACCTCGCGGTTGGCTGGTTCGGGATCGCGCAGCGCAGACTCGATCAGCACCAGCGCCTGGTCGATGTCCAGGTAGGTGCGGCGGGCGGGTTCTTCGGGCGCGGCGGGATCAGGCGTCTGGCCATCGGAGTCGTACCCGGCCAGCTTGACCTCTAGGAACTCGCGTAGTTGATCACGGTCCTGCGCGTCATAGTCGGGTTTGAGTGGCACGCGCACTGCCGACACCGGGCGACGCCACAGGTAATTCCAGAAACCGGCCCAGAAGTTTTGCTCCTGGCTGCTTTCGGCGCGCGCCTGGTCCAGCATGGCCTCGCTGTCTACGCCAAACCCGGCATCATTGACCGGGTCGAGCAGGATCAGCGTGTCTTCATAATAGAGGCGCACCGGCTGTTCGAGGTAGATCGCCTCCCAGCGAGCCTGGGCTTCTTCTTCGCTGAGGCCGCCGACCGCGATTTCGCCGACGGTCAGGTCGGTGGCGAGATCGTCTTTAGTGTTGCTGAACTTCACCAGTTCGATCATGCCCAGCACAATCGCGCCCAACAGCAGAATCGCGGACAGAATCTGCATGACGGGCACCTGCACCCCGCGCCGTCGTTCGCCTAAGCGTTCGTATTCCACCGTGTCGTCCTCCTGAAGTTATGCTGTTTTTTGATCACTTTTCGCGCCCCAGCGCCAACCGGATCGCCTCACGCGCATGGGACGGCATCCCCGGCGGCAGGTCGTCCCAGGACGCCCAGCGATAGCCGGTCAGTTCATCGTCCAACGTGATGATCTGCTCCCCGTCGCCATTGAGCGCGCAGAGGTAGATCACGTCCATGTGGCCGCGCAGCAGACGTGAACGATGCACCACGAGCGGCTGCACCGCCCAGATGTGCAGGCCCACTTCCTCCTGGAACTCGCGCTCCACCGTCTGGGACGGGTCCTCACCGCGATCCAGCCAGCCGCCGGGCAGTCCCCAGGGTTGGCGCGGGTGATAGACATGCTCGACCAGCAGCACGCGCTCCCCGGCAGCGTCTGGCAGCCCGCCGATCACGCCAATCGAGAACTGGGGCTGTAAAACCCGGTACAGCCGCTGGACCACGCCGCCCAACCAGGGAAAGCGCCGCAGCAGCACCCCCATCCACCGGTGAACCAAACGCACGATAAATTTGCCTTCCAAACAGAGGAGGCCATAGCGCGCGCGGCGGCTGGCCCCCATGTTTTGCCTGTAAATCTGGCGGCGAGTCTACCGTGCCGGGGAGGAAATGCCAACTACCGGCAAGCCAACGGCCAACTGACAACCTGGCCAGAACATGCAAACCCGCGCCCGATTTGAAACGCCCCCCACCCTGCGCGTATAATTCAAATTGACAGCTACATGTGCAGCGGTGATGCGTATGCCATCCGTACCGTATCCGGCACGCGCGACCCGCACAACTGTGCTATACTAAAACCGATCTACAGGTGCTTTACCTACCAGAAACCGGGGCGTGACATGGACTCTGCGCCAGAATTTTTAGACTTGTTTGTAGAACCCACCGGCGAGTTGATCTACTTTCTCGCCGTGATCGCCATCAGCCAGGCCGCGATGTTAATGGTGCTTGGCCAGCGGATGCGCGGCAGGACCGAAGTCGCTGCTGGGCGTTATACCGGGTTACTGACCGGCGTGGTACTGGCCTGGATCAGCCTGATGGGCGGTGGGCTGTACGCGCTGATCACCGACACCGCCGATAAAGCCGTGCTGCCCCCGCTGGAACGCGCTGTCAGCGCCATCGTGATTGTGCTGGCCAGCGCTGCGCTGCTGGTGGCCGACAGCGACCGCCGCCAGCGCGGAACCTGGGTGTTGATCTTCCTCGTCACGGCGGGGCTGGTGCTGGGTTACGTCTACACCGCCGGGGAATGGTATGACCTGGCCGCTATCGAGGATTTTAACGATCACCGGCTGGGTCTGCTGTGGACCTTTTTGCCCGGCGTGTTCATCATCGTGGCCATGAGCTTGCTGGTTACGCGCTTCAGCGATACCGCGGATATTCCACTCAAACTGCTGGTGTTTGTGATTCTGCTGATCGGCTATTCCTACACCTTGACGCGCATGACCGCTGGCGACCTGGAGGGGCACACCTCCGGGGCGCTGCGGCTGTCGTTTATGGCGGCGCTGGCTATCGTGGTGACGATTGTGTACCGGTTGGTGCTAGACCGGTTAAGCAGCGCAATTGACGAAGTATCGGAATATGCTGAAGCGATTTCCAAGCCACAACCACCCGTCGTGCTGCCGCCGACCAGCCCTCCACCCCCGCCCGAACCCACCTTCCGCCCGGCAGGTCGCCCCGCGACCGTCAGCCAGGCTGCCGAGTCCATGACACTGCTCAAGGCTATCGGCCTGATGCTAGAAAAGGATGACCCCGACACCATCCCGCGCCAGATCGCAACCGCTGTCGCGACCGTGCTCAAAGCGGACGTGGTGGCCTTGGTCTCGCATGAAGACGAAAACTGGGCCGACATGATCGCGGCTTATGATCACATCCAACAGCGGCACATCCCCGGCCTGGCCTTGAACCTGGACGAACAGCCGACGCTGGTTAAGACGCTGCAGGACCGCCGCCAGGCGCGCCTGACCGAAACGGAACACCTCGACG
>JAADYV010000192.1 GCA_010092855.1 Chloroflexota bacterium
GTACCCGTTTGCCATGCCGCTGGTGGCGATCAGGCTGTTGTAGATGTGCGCCAGTTCGAAGTCCGGCATCCGCAGGCTGCGGATCGGGCCGACGCGCTCTGGCGACTGGGAATAGAAGATAGCCGCGAAGCGCGTGAACCCACCCGGCATCCAGTATTCCCACACCACGTCCGCCTGCGGCAGCCCCCACTGGGGACGGGCCATGTCTGGCGCATTGACCACCTTGACCAGAATCGGGCGGCGCAGCAGCACTTCCGGGTCATAAACCGGCAGCCCGGTCAGCGGGTTGATGCCCTCGGGATACTCCTCCGGGCCAATCATGTCGCCATCCTGGGCGTCTGTGCGGTGTTGGGGCAGCAGGGCTACAATGATCAGGACCAACAGTACCAGAGACACTTTGCGCATAATCGCTTATCCTTATTAATGTGGGTGATTGTGGGTGTTCGGGCTGTGCCACCATGACCCCTGCCACGTTGCCAGGCGCAAGTACCAGAGCGAACACAGCCGGGTTTTTCTACAGCATCAGTGTAGCAAGACTCAGGGAAACGGTGCAACTGTGAATTTTGTATGAAAAACGTGCAGAGTTACAGTATCTTCATATATGATCATTGATGAGTCGGAACTATATTTTATCGTGTTTGCCTATGTCAGAATCATCTAAATCAATCTCTACCCCGCACTGCCTGCCACCGGCTGATTACCAGCTTTCCTTTCAGGAAATGCCAATCAGCCTGTATCGTACCCTGCCTGGTGGCCAGATTGTGGACGTCAACCGCACGCTGGTCGAGATGATGGGGTACGCCCGCCGCGAGGACTTGCTGGGCACCAATGCCCTCACTTTGTATGTGAACCCAGAAGACCGCGCTGAGATCAACCGCCGCCTGGAAGCCGAAGGCGTCGTGCGTGCCTATGACATGCAGCTTCGCCGCCCGGACGGGGCTATTATCTGGGTGCGCGACAGCGTGCGCGCCCTGCGGGACAAAAACGGGGATATCGTGTGTTATGAGGGCAGTCTTATCGACATCACGGCCCAGAAACACACCGAACAGCAACTCCAGCGCCAGCAGCAGGAACTCGAAAGCCTGTTGGAAAGCGCCTTCAATCTCTCCAGCGTGCTTTCGCTACCCGACCTGCTGACGCAGATGGCGCGCCGCGCGATGGCGCTGCTGGACGCGGATGAGATGATTTTCTTCGAAATGCAGTCCGACGGCAAAACCCTTAAACCCACCATTGCCCAGGGGAAAAATGCGCCGTTTACAATGAAGTTTCCGCTGCAAGTCGGGCAGGGGCTTACCGGGGCGTGTGTGGCCGAAAACCGGCCCCTGCTGGTCAACGACGCCTACAATGACCCGCGTGGCCTGCATGTACCCGGTACGCCGGAGCGGGAAGAAGAGCACATCATGGTCACGCCGCTCATCTTCCGCGAGCGCACCATTGGTGCCATGCTGGTCAATCGCAAACACGGCCAACCCCGCTTTAGCGAGGATGACCTGCGGCTTTTCGTCGGATTTGCACAGCAGGCGGCCATCGCAGTCGAAAACGCGCAGCTCTACCACAAGCTGGAAAGCTACACCGAAAGCCTGGAACAGATTGTTGACGAACGCACGCGCGAACTGCGTGCGGCCAAAAACCGCCTGGAAACGATTATCAACTCGGTCGGCGAAGGACTGGTCATCACCGACACGCACGGCATGATTCAGCACGTCAACCGGGCCTTTGCCGAACAGACCGGCTTTTCGTCCCAGGATACGCGGCACCAGTTCTGGAACAAGCTGCTGGTATTGGACCCCGCGAATGGCAACCACCCGTTGCATGGGATTAACAGCGCATTGGAAGCCAACCAGGTGTGGCGTGGCGAGGTGCGCATCCAGCGCAAAGATGGCACCATCTACGATGCGGCGGCCACCGTCGCGCCGATTTTTACCCCGGACGGTGTGTGCAGCGCCTACGTCGGCAGCCTGCTCGACATCAGCGCGCGCAAAGAAGTCGAGCGCATGAAAGATACGTTCGTGTCGAACGTCTCGCACGAGCTGCGCACCCCGTTGGCGACCATGATCCTGAACTTAAGCGCGCTGCTCAAGTATTTTGACCAACTGGACCAGGACAAACAGCGCCTGCAGCTCGAAAAAATCCAGGGCCAGGCGCATGTGCTGAATGATCTAATCGAGGATATCCTTGAACTTTCGCGCCTGGACGCCCAGCAAGAACGCGCGCACAAAACCCGCTTTGACCTGGCGGGCATCTGCCGCGAGATCGCCAACGCAATGGACGCGGCGTTCCAGGCCAAAAACCTGACGGTGGACGTCTGTGGGTGTGAACAGGGGTGCCTGGTGTGGGGCGACCGGGACCAGTTGGGGCGCGTGTTTCGCAATCTGTTGGCCAATGCCGTCAAGTATACGCCGGAGGGCGGCCATATCGCGGTGGCGCTGGCATGTGAAGGCGACGAGGTCCGGCTGGCGATCGCCGATTCCGGCATCGGCATTGCGCCGAAAGAACAACCGCACGTCTTCGAACGCTTCTACCGCACCGAAGCCGCCGCGCGCATGGCGTCCGGCACCGGGTTAGGGCTGGCCATCAGTCGCGAGATCGTCCGGCTGCACGGCGGAACCATCATGTTACACAGCGTTCAAGACCACGGCAGCACCTTCACCATCTGCCTGCCGCGCGACAACCACCACCAGTCCTGACGAATCAGCCCCAGGCATCGCCGTGCAGGCCGCCCAGGTGTGCGATCACGTCCTGCACGATATCGCGCGGCATCTCCATCTGCTGTGCGACAAAAGCGGCCAGTTCCGCGTCGCTGGCCAGCACGCGTGAGGTTGCGTGGGTCCCCTCCGCCTCGATCACCGTGAAGTTGTGTACGACGAGTGAGCGCCTCGGGAAGAAACGCGCGATCAACAGCGTGTTCATGAACGTTGCTTCGGCGCGGTACGAGTGCTGGATCACGCCCTGAAACTCGTCAATGTGGCGCGGCGTGGGATTAATGTCGTAGCCGTGTTTGTGCTGCCCGTTCCGGACCAGGTCCAGTCGTGAACGTCCGCGCTCGTCCCGCGGCTGGAGGATATACTGGTCCCGCCCGCACGTGATCACGTAGGCGTCAGTCAAATCGCGCGGCAGGGGCCGGTCGAACGGTGCGCCATAACCCACGTCCACCAGATATTCCCGCCCCTCCACCTGCACGATATTCACCAGGTGCACGTCGGGCCGGTTCATGTCTGCGCCGCACAGGTGCGCGGCATAGCCCAGGTGGTTGAGCAGCCCGTTCAGGTGAAAATTGTTGACGTAACACGTGCCGCCGAAGTGGTGTTGCTCGATGCCGTCGAGGTACTGTTCCAGCGAGGGCAGCCCGCGCAGCCCCTGGTGGTGTTGGTAGTAGACCTTGGAGACATTCTCGAACGGGGCGCGATACAACTGCGCCGCGACCAGTTCCGTCAACGCCGGCAGGCTGGCGGGCGATGGTTTACGCCAAGGAGATGCAGGTAACGCTCGAACAGGTCCATGCGCTGGGTTCATCCGCTCAGGTGATTGGCTGGAGTGGGGAAGCATGATGGATAGGATGATATTCTATGATCAGCGCACGGGTTATGCAAACCCGTTACCGAAACTGACACCTGTATATGGAGCAGCCGACCATGACCACCAGTCCCCCTCACGATCACACGCCGGAGATACTGTCGTTTCCGCCCGCCGACTCGCTGGTGGATGCGCGGCTAGACGCACTGCACACCAGCGACGCCGATCAAACGCTGGTATTGGATTACCGTGAGCTGCGCTTGCACGCCGCCCCGGATGTCGTGATGCGGGATGGACGCTTGCTAGAGCACCTGCGCGGCGAATACGTCCCGCGCCGTTTGCGTTTCGAGGGCGTACACAACCTCCGGCAAACGGGTGTCTACGAGTGACTTGCAGCGTTGCCCGCCGATCATGGCGTGCGGAGCTTGCAGGGCGTCGTCCGCTGGCGCGCGCCGGACGGAGTCGAGCGTTTTTTGCTGTTCGATAGTTCGCCAGAACCGGGGATGCTGTTGTTTTCCGCCGCCGAGTTTCACGCCGAGGAGCGATCCGGTGTCCCCGCGCCCGCCTACATCAAACGTCCGTATGCGTCCCCACCAGGACTGCCGGTTGGCCCCGTTCCTCGCCCCCATGACCTGTACCAGCAGTACGGCGGCGACCCGGTAGTGGTTCACCTGGGCGGGCAGACGTGTGACCGGTGCCTGTTCGTGGGCGGCCTCGGTGAACAGCCAACGCCGCGCCCTCGTGTGGATGCCGTCCTCAATCTCTCGGAAGACCCCAGCGCCTGGGCGTCTGCGAACGATACCTATCCTGCCGACCGCTGGATCACCAAAGGTGAGGGGCGCGCCGGGATGAGCGTGGACGAATTGGTGGCGGAGGCGGAGTGGGTGGCGAAGCGGCTGCAGAAGGGGCATTCGGTGCTGGTGCACTGTTCTGCCGGGTTCAACCGCTCGGTGACGGTGTGTTGTGCCACACTGGTGCTGCTGGAAGGACTGTCGGCGGAAGCGGCATTGGACCGGGTGCGAGAACACCATCCCTGGGCGCGCCCGGATGCGTATCACTGGCTGCGGCTGTGCTGGCTGGCGCGTCAGCAGGAGGCGTAGTCACCACGCCCCAAAACCAAAAAGCCTACAAGTTGTAGGCTGTG
The DNA here is from genome assembly GCA_010092855.1 of Chloroflexota bacterium. Taxonomy (GTDB): domain Bacteria; phylum Chloroflexota; class Anaerolineae; order Aggregatilineales; family Aggregatilineaceae; genus TC-15. The sequence continues at coordinate 4,658 of JAADYV010000192.1, forward strand.
GGGAAGGGTGGGTCGGCGGCCACCAAGCGGCCACCTACATCCGGCGTTCCTTCAGGCGGGCCGACTTACCGCGCCGGTTGCGCATGTAGTACAGCTGGGCGCGGCGCACCTTGGCGTGGCGCATGACCTCGATCTTCTCGATGCGCGGGCTGCGCAGCAAGAAGGTACGCTCGACACCAATACCATGGCTGGCGATGCGGCGCACGGTGAAGTTAGCGTCGTTGCCGCTGCGGCGCAGCCGGATGATGGTGCCATGAAACACCTGGACACGCTCGCGATTGCCTTCCACAATGCGCACATGCACGCGCACCGAGTCGCCGGGATGCAACTGGGGAAAGCCGCGATCCGGCATTTCCATTGCTTTCATCAGGTCGTTCATCGGACGAATTCCTTATCTTCCACAACAACAGCGGGGCAGCGCCCGCCGGTTTTTTGACTGAATTCAAAACGGCCTGTGCGGGCCGTCGAAGCGGGGAGCATTGTAGCACAGCGCCCTGCCTTTTTCAATGCCCGGTTGCGGTGGGGGTGCATTCGGAAATTGGGGCAAGAATTGAAACTGGCCCAAATAGCTACCGGATAATGTCGGTCAGCGCCTGGTTGGGGGTAGGGTCGTATCCAAC
>JAADYV010000193.1 GCA_010092855.1 Chloroflexota bacterium
CCCGTCTGGCGCTTGAAGCCCCGCAAAGTCTTGGCGTGGAGTGAGTATCCGACCACGTGCACGCGCTGGACCTTCACGGAGTAAACCGACAGGTCAACAGCGGCAGCGCGCCGCGTAAGCGTTGGGCAAAACAGGCATGGTTATGCTTGAATCAGGGATAGGCCGCATGGGGCTGGACGGTACCGATCATGCCTAACAACCATGCCCAACAACATGCACAAAAAAGGAGTTATTATGCCACGCCTCATATCTCAGATTTGGCGAACAATCCTGGTCGCGTGTGTGGTGGGGGGTCTGCTGCCTCTGCCACTGACTCCCGATCAGGCGCAAGACCCTGACGACGGGTATGCCGAAGCGCAACGCATCATTGCCGAAGCGCAGGAAAACGGGGACAACTGGCTGAACCTGACCTACCTCGAGCTGACGGAGCTTCCGCCCGAACTGTGGGCATTCACCGAGCTGCGCGAACTCAGCCTGGGCTATAACCAACTGGCCACGCTGCCGCCCGACATCGCGCAACTCACCAACCTCGAACTGTTGTACGTCCAGGACAACCAGATCAGCACGCTGCCCCCCGAACTGTGGCAGATGACGGCGCTGCGCGAGTTGGACCTGGGCCAGAACCAACTGGCCGAACTGCCACCTGAGATCGCGCAACTCACCAGCCTGGAACTGCTGTACGTGAACAGCAACCTGTTGGCGGCGCTGCCCCCGGAAATCGGCCAGATGGTCACGCTGCGCGAACTGAACGCCGCCTACAACCAGTTGACGACCGTGCCACCGGAAATCGGGCAGTTGACCAACCTGGAGCTGCTGCTGCTGCACCGCAATGCGCTGAGCAGCCTGCCGCCGGAAATCGGGCAGTTGGCGAGTTTGCAGGGCCTGACGCTGCAAGACAACCAGTTGGACAGTCTGCCGCCGGAGATCGGTGAATTATCGAGCCTGATCAGTCTCGGCTTGGCCAATAACCGGCTGACAGCGCTGCCCCCGGAGATCGGCCAACTGGCCAGCCTGGAGTCGATGACGGCGAACTACAACGCGCTGACGGCGCTGCCGCCGGAAATCGGGCAGTTGGAAAGCCTGAGCCGGTTTGATGTGGGCTTCAACGCGCTGAGCAGCCTGCCGCCCGAAATCGGGCAGTTGGAGAACCTGACCCAGTTGCACCTGTCCGGCAATGCGCTGACGACCTTCCCGCCAGAGATTGGCCAGCTCACCACCCTGGAAGTGCTGTATTGCACCAATAACCAACTGGCCGCGCTGCCACCGGAAATGGGCGAGATGGCCAGCCTGCGCGAGCTGATCAGCTACGACAACGCGCTGACCAGTGTCCCGCCCGAACTCGGCCAACTCACCAACTTGCAAGCGCTGCACCTGGGGGAAAACGACCTCACCCATCTGCCGCCGGAACTGGGCAACCTGACGAACCTGGAAGCGCTGCTCGTCAATGACAACCCGCTAATCGACCCGCCGCCGGACGTGGTCGAGGGAGGTACGCAGGCGATCCTGGAGTATTTACGCGCGGAGGAGTGAAACTCGGTTTTCCCCGGATGGCGACGCCGCAGGCTCAAAGCCGTGCGGCTATAAGAAGTTAAAAAGTCGGCTCAAGCGACTCTTTCCTCCCGTTGATGAACGCTGTAGTTCTGTAGCAGTACGAACACTGGTGGACCAGAGCGCGAGAGTCCCTTCAGTGGACTTTCTTCCAATGTAGCCTATCGGCTCTTGGTAGCGAAGCGGCTTGAGCCACAGGCGACGGCAACGCGCCGGAAACCGCCTTCCAGAAAAGGGATCAATATATGATTATGGCGCTCACACCAATTCGTGGCGGATGGCGCTGAAGTCTGTACAATAGGCCCAAACGTGGAACGGGAGCACACAGCATGGACCTGCACAACCGCATCGCGCTCGTGACCGGAGGCGCACACCGCGTCGGCAAAGCCATCGCGTTGGGATTGGCGCGCGCGGGCGCAAACGTGATCGTGCACTACGGCAGTTCAGCCGGTGCCGCCCAGGACACCGTGGGCGAGATCAAGGCGCTGGGTGTGGATGCGGCTGCGATCCAGGCCGACCTGCGCCAGCCGGACGCCATCGACGCCCTGTTCGCGGCGGTGGGCGAGCAGTTCGGGCGGCTGGATGTGCTGGTCAACAGCGCCGCCAACTTCATCCGCGAGCCGTTCGAAGACATCACAGTCGAAAGCTGGTCCAGCGCAATGGAAACCAACCTGCGCGCGCCGTTCCTGTGCACGCAGCGCGCCGCCCCGCTGCTACGTGCGGTCGAGCGCCCCGCCGAGGAACCCGCCGCCATCGTCAACATCACCGACCTGAGCGGCATCTTCCCCTGGCAGAACTTCACGCAGCACGGCGTCAGCAAAGGCGGCCTGATCCAGTTGACGCGCATCACGGCCCGCGAACTGGCCCCCGACATCCGCGTCAACGCAGTCGCGCCGGGCCTGGTGCTGCCCCCGGACAACACCGATCCCGCGCGCTGGGACGAATTCGCGGCCACGATCCCGCTGCTGCGCTCCGGTAACCCGGAGTACGTGGCGCAGACGGTGGTGTTCCTGGCCCAACACGACTACATCACCGGCACAGTGATCCCGGTCGATGGCGGCGAGCACCTGCTCGGTACGCCGTACAACTAGAGGCCAGACAGTCATCATGGGGATCATCATCGCGCTGGGATCGAACTATGAGCCGGAGGACAATCTGCGGCGCGCCGTGGAGCGCCTGGTGATCCAGGTGCGGGTGTTGGCGGCTTCGCGGGTGTACGAAACGGCAGCCCTCGACGAAGATGGCCAGCCCATCCCGCGCCAGGGGCCATACCTCAACGCCGCGCTGCTGGTCGACACCGACCTGACGCCCACGCGCCTGAAATACGACGTGCTGCGCCCCATCGAGGCGGCGCTGGGCCGGGTGCGCTTCGGCACCATGCCCACTGCAATGGTGACCATCGACCTCGACCTGGCACTGTATGGTGATCAGATCATCGAGCAGAACGACCCGCCGCTGGTGCTGCCCGATCCCAACATCTTGACGCGAGCGTATGTAGCGCTGCCGCTGGCCGATCTCGTGCCAGAAGTGCTGCACCCGGTCACGGGGGAGGCGCTGGCCACGATCGCCGCCCGCTTCGCAACCACGCCCGGCCTGACCATTCGGGACGACATTCACCTGTTTTCGGGAGGAACAGACGCATGACAGAAATACGCAACAAGCACGAACTGCTGGCCCAGATCAACGAGGGCTGGACGGAACTGATCGCGTTTTTGGACAGCCTGAGCGACGAGCAGCTTACACACACCTACCCGCCTGACGGGTGGAGCATCAAGGACGTGCTGGCGCATATCACCTTCTGGGAGCGTTACGCCCTGGAGCGCCTGCAAGAAGCTGGGCGTGGCGAAGAACCGCGTATGATGGGCAACGTGCCCGACACCACCATCGACGAGGTCAACTCGGGCGCGCTGGTCTCCGGGCGGCAGCAGACGCTGGCCGAGGTGCGCGCGGATTTCGAGGAAACACACGCCGCGCTGGTGCCGTTGGTCGAGGTACTGCCCGACTCCGCCGACGATCCCTGGTGGTCCGTCTGGCCAGACACCGAACTGCCCTGGCAGGTGATCCAATGGAACACCGTCGACCATTACGCCGAGCACCTGGTCGATATGCTGCAATGGGTTGGCCGCGAGTGAGAAAAACGCGCAAACGGTCGCCTGCTCGCTCGTGGCCGGGGGAAAACACTGCCAGCGCGGAACAGCGGGGGAGCAAACGAGTTTGGGTGCCAATGTGTCTCGTGCGGGGTGCAGCAGTGCTTCACTCCGTTCCGGACCGGCGCAGGACCACAAGCACGTCTGCGCGGTCCTCCAGCTCCGCTGCGCACCGCTGCCGGTCGTGCACTGCACCCGCGCGGCGCGGCACGGCACGCAGGACTGCGCAAACACGCTGTTTCGTTTGCGACAGTCCGCAGTGGAGTAGAGCGCTGCGCGGGTGCCCATCCCAACAACGAACGTTCCCCAATACTTCCCGTGCACTTGTGCGTCTCTGCGCCAGATGCTATAGTTGCTAAAAGCTATCCAATTACATTATTTACTGCGTTGTATTGTGACGAAACGGTTGTTCACCAGGACCGCCAACATCCTGATCTGGGGGAAAGGGCCTGGCACCACATACAAGGAGACACGTCAGCATGAGTGAAGAAGAAAAACAGGTTCCCGAAGAGGAAAAAGACCAGGCGGCTGAGTCCCCAAAACCCACAAGCAAGGCCAAGCCTGACGCCAAACCAGCAAGCGCGGCCAAACCGGCTACCGTGGACAAAACCGCACCGACGCCTGCCGCACCGCCCAAAGCATCCTCCGGCAGCGCGCCAGTTCCGCCCCCGCCCAGCGTAGGCCCGCCGCCCGCTGCCCGGTCCAAGAGCTGTCTCTTATACACATCTCCGAGCCCACGAGAC
>JAADYV010000194.1 GCA_010092855.1 Chloroflexota bacterium
CAGCCCTTCGCGCAGCAGGTTGATGCCCACCACTACGTCGTAAACTCCCAACCGCAGGTCGCGCAGAATCTCGATGCGCTCGAATGTATCGATCTCCGAGTGGAGGTAGTGCACTTTGATGCCCATTTCAAGCAGGTAATCGGCCAGGTCTTCCGACATGCGCTTGGTGAGCGTGGTGACCAGTACGCGCTGGTTTTGCTGGACACGGCGATTGATCTCGCCCAACAGGTCGTCAATCTGGCCTTCGACCGGGCGCACATCAATGGTGGGGTCGATAATGCCGGTGGGCCGGATGATCTGTTCCACTACCTGTTCTGCGTGTTCAGCTTCGAAGGGGCCGGGTGTGGCGCTCATGAACACCACCTGCCCCAGGCGATCCTGAAACTCGTCGAAGTTCAACGGGCGGTTGTCCAGGGCGCTGGGCAGCCGAAAGCCGTATTCGACCAGCGTTTCCTTACGCGAGCGGTCCCCGCCGAACATGCCGCGTACCTGGGGCAGCGTCATATGGCTCTCGTCAACGATCATCAGGAAGTTGGGCGGGAAGTAATCGAGCAACGTCCAGGGCGGGCTGCCTGCCGGACGTTGATCGAGGTGGCGCGAGTAGTTCTCGATGCCGCTGGTGTAGCCGATCTCGCGGATCATCTCCAGGTCATAGCGGGTGCGCTGCTCCAGGCGTTGGGCTTCGAGCAGCCGGTTATTCTTTTGGAGTTCGCTCAGACGCTGTTCGAGTTCCTGTTCGATGCTAATCAGCGCGTCCTGCATGTTGTTGTCTTCGGTAACGAAGTGTTTGGCGGGGAAGACTGTGATCTCGTCCAGTTCGTCCAGGATTTCGCCAGTGAGTGTATCAAACTCGGTGATGCGCTCAATCTCGTCCCCAAACATCGTGATGCGATACCCGGTGTCGCTGTAGGCGGGTGCGATCTCCAGCGTATCCCCGCGCACGCGGAAGGTGCCCGGCTTCAGTTCCAGGTCATTGCGACTGTAATAAATGCCGACCAGGTGGCGCAGGATCAAGTCCCGCCGCCGGGCTTCACCCTGCCGCAGTTTCATCAGCGCTTTGCCATAGTTGGCCGGGTTGCCCAGGCCGTAGATACGCGACACTGACGCCACGATCAGCACGTCTTCCCGGCTGAGCAGCGAGGCGGTGGTCGCCAGGCGCAGGCGGTCGATCTCCTCGTTGATGTCGGTTTCCTTTTCGATATACAGGTCGTGCCGGGGGACGTAAGCTTCGGGCTGGTAGTAGTCGTAGTAGCTGACGAAGTATTCGACGGCATTGCGCGGAAAGTAGTCTTTGAACTCGGCATAGAGCTGCGCGGCCAGCGTTTTGTTGTGGGCCAGCACCAGGGTGGGGCGCTGGATGTGCGCGATCACGTTGGCAACGGTGTAGGTCTTGCCGGTGCCGGTCGCGCCCAGCAGCGTCTGGTACTTTTTGCCATCCTGAACCCCCTGCAACAACTGCGTGATGGCCTGGGGTTGGTCGCCGGTGGGCTTGTATTCTGACACTAACTCAAAAGGAGCCATGCGGAGAGTCCTTCCGGTTGGTAGATCGAACGAACGTTCTGGATGAGATTATACCAGGAAAGACGCCATCTGGCAGCGGCGAATTTGGTGCCTAGCCCCGCGGCTGGTTGGGTTCGATGTAGATGGGGTTGCTGAGAATCCATGCCCGTTCCCGACCGGCATACTTCAACCACGCTTCGGCCCGGTATGCGCCGGGTTCGCGCACGACGTGCAGCAGGTTTTCGGTGTTGTGTTCCTCGGCCATCACTTCGCCGTGCCGGATAATCTTGATGTGCGCCCGGCGGGGAGCCAGCACCTGGAGCGTCACGCCAGGACCCAGCCGCACGCTTTCGCCCATGATCACCGAGGCGTTCTGGCCCTGCGCCGAAAATCGGAAGCCGCGCGTGTTGCCGGGGATGTCGTAGCCGATGAAGGCCCGCCCGCGGCGCAGCGCCTGGTAGAGCTGCTCTTTGTCGTATTCGACGTTGCCACGCAACGGCGCGCGCGTCAGGATGTGGGTGTTGACGCCGTTGAACAGAAAATCGTAGGGAAACACGGTTTGGGAGATGGGTCCCCACTGTACGCGAGTCCCGTGGGCATCCGCGCCGCCGATGCCAACCACGTGCTGCCCCATGCTGAGCAGTTGGTCCCACAGCGCCAGCGTGCGCGGGTGCGGGCCAATCATGGCTTCGTCCGGACGCAGGATATTTTGCAGCGCGCGGCGGCGGGTTTGCAGGTGATCTTTGAAGCGCGACATGTAATTCCAGATTTCCAGCCCGGTGAAACCGTGCACATCGCGGTCGATCCAGGGAATCGCGGGATCGCGGTGCCAGCGCACGGCGTGATCGTCCGGGTGGGCGATGAAACAAAAGCCGCCCACTTTGCGCACGGTGTTGATCAGCGTTTGCAGGTCGTTGGCATAGGGGCTGAGGCTCTGGCTGGCATTATAGACCAGCAGGTGATTGCACTGTGGGTGGCGCGCCCGGTCGTGGATTTCTTCGCCGGAGAGCAGCAGCACGTACCCTTGCTCGTCATCGCCAAAATAACCTTCGATGCCATCCAGCCGCACGTTGTGATCGGTGAAGACCAGGAAATCCAGCCCGATCAACTGCGCGGCGGTGGCTACCTCGGCATGGAAGCCTTCGCCGTCAGAGTAGGGAGTATGGACGTGCAAGTTGCCAACGTATTCGTAGGCCGACATGGACAAGTTCTCTCCACGACTGTGGTAGCGGACGCGGACCACGAGCGTACAGCAAGCGTGGGATGGCTGTCAAATACTGATTTGGTATACTTAGCGATAAGGTATTGTTTACCGAGGATGCAAGTTATGAATAACCCGCCATCGCATCGCCAGCCACCAGACGCCGGGCCAGAAGTGCCGCCGGAGGACGTAACGCAGTATACGGGTTCTGCACCACCGCCAATCCCGCCAGTGCAGCCAGCGCCACGTCCACCGGCCAGCGCGCCACCGTCCGCGCCGCCCCTGTCGCAGACCGGCCAGTACCAGGCGACGCGCCATATGCCGGCTGCACCCCCCGCCACGCCGGGGACTCGTCGCCAGACCGGGAGCCATCCACCGGTTCCCCCGCAACCACAACCCGGTTACAGCGGATCGGCACGCCAACGGGGGGCCGCCCGGCGAGCTGTGTCACCCCGTGACAGCGGATGGTATCTGCCCTGGTGGTCGCTGGTTGTCCTGATCGGGATGGTGGCGGTGACGGCGTTTGTGATGCTGTACGTGGTGGCCGAAGTGGG
>JAADYV010000195.1 GCA_010092855.1 Chloroflexota bacterium
GAGTCAATCCTGTGGTGGCGGTATGTCGTGATCTGGATGGGGCATAGGTATATGCGGATGCATGTGCGGCGCAGTTGTCAGAGCGTGGGGCACTTCCAGACCGTGCGCTGCCATCAGGCCAGCATTACTCAATACAACGCGCGGTTCGCCCTGGGCGGCGATGTGCCCCCCGTCCAGAACCAGGACGCGATCACACACTTCGAGAATCAGCGTCAGGTCGTGTGACGCGATCAGCACCGTGTGATCGGCATAGCGCAGGAACTCGATCAGGCGGCGGCGGGCGCGCACGTCAAGGTTGGCATCCGGCTCGTCGTAGATTACAAGCTGTGGATTAAGCGCCAGCACCGAGGCGATGGCGACCATCCGCTTTTCGCCGCCGGAAAGGTGGTGCGGCGCGCGGTTAGCCAGGGCACTCACACCGGCGGTTGCCAGGGCCGCCTGGACGCGCAACTCGACGGTATCGTCATCCAGGCCAAGGTTACGCGGTCCAAAAGCAATGTCATCGCGCACAGTTGGCGAAAAGAGCTGGTCGTCGGGATTCTGGAACACCAGCCCTATCATGGGATTGAAGCGCCCTGGCAGCAGGGGGGTGCCATCCAGCATGACACTGCCCGCGTCCGGCTTGAGTACGCCGCTGATCAGCAGGAACAACGAGGTTTTGCCTGCACCATTAGGGCCGATCAGTCCCACCCGCTCGCCTGCTGCTATCGCCAGATCGATACCAATCAGCACGGCGGGCTGGTCTGGATAGCCAAAGTGCACCCCTCGTACTTCCAACAAGTGTGTCACACCCGGCTGTGTTGAGTCCTCGCTGGAATCATTGCGTGCGCCGTTGCGACGAGCGGCACCATATCCACGTAGTTTCATCGCATAATATACCCTCTCAGACTGTTCGAAACTGCGGATCAGTAGACTGCCTGCGAGCGCGGCCAGCGTCGTCAGCCCGGATGCACTCAAGCGCCCCACCCGGAAGCCGCGCAGCCGCATCGCGATCTCCATCCGGTGCAGGCGGTCGGCGATCTCGAACAGGTAACGGAACGAGAGCAGCGTCATATCGGCCAGAATGTCGGGCAGACCCAGCCGCCGCATCGCCTGGACAGTGTCTGCAAAAGGGGCCGTCCCGAACAGCACCAGCCCAACCGTCAGAATGCAGCCGAAGCGAGCCACGATCAGCGCGAGCTGTTGCAGCCCTTCCTGATGCAGTTCCAACGGCCCCATCCGCGCGATCACCGTTTGGCCTGCAAAAAAGGGTAGAATGACGGCCATCACCAGCATGAAATAACCAGGATAGCGCAGCCGCGTGACCAGGAAGCGCACCGGCAGCCCAGAGAGGACATACAGCCCGGCGGTGATCCCGATCATCAGCGGGGCTAACCGCAGGTCACGCACGAACGCAAATGCAAAGATCAGCGCCATCAGCGCCACCAGTTTATAGCGCACATCCCAGCGATGAATGGGCGACTGCCGGGCCGCGTACTGGTCTATCCAGACTCTCATTACGTTTCGAGCAATTCCGGCTTGACGCGCAGGAGATAGAGCACCAGTGCAGCGGCAAATGCCCCTTCAATGATACCCAATGGCACATGCGCCAGCGTCAGTGAGTAGATCGCTTCTCGTTCGGCGTCAACGTCCAGGTCCGCCGGGATAGTGGCGATCAGCACCGTCATGGCAATTAGCGCGGCCAGCACCAGCCCTCCCATGCCACTTAAGAAGGCGAAGATTCCCGTCCAGTTGCGGTTATCGAGCCGCAGCCGGTGACGCAAGCGGAAAAACAGGAGGGCCAGCAGCGCGGGCAGCCCCATCATCGTCGCGTTGACGCCGAGCGATGTTAACCCTCCATGTCCAAACAGCACCGCCTGGAAAAACAACCCGATCAAAATGGCGGGGAAGGCGTACCAGCCCAGCACGATGCCTAACAGCCCGTTCAGGACCAGGTGTACGCTGGTGGGCGGGACAGGAATGTGAATCCAGGACGCCACAAAAAAGGCCGAAGTCAGCAGCGCTGCCTTCGGCATACCGGCTTCCGGGTCGGGCTGCTGGTTGATGCGGCGCAGCGAATACCAGGACAGCGCCCCTGCTGTCACGTAACCGGCTATAGCGACTTCCGCCGGGAGAATGCCATCTGGGATATGCATGGTCAGTTGTCGCTTTCGGATTCGGGTCTGGTTGCGGCCCGGCGGCGCGAGAAGTAAAGCGCGGTGCCCACAAATCCCCAGATCGTTGTGGCCGACATGAGCACGATCTGGCCGCTGCTCAGGCCGTCGTCACTCTCGACGCTGCGCGCGACTTCGTCCGCCAGCCGCACGGTCTGAACCGTTGTATTGGTGCTGTCAGCATCTCCAGCCGTGTCGACGGGAACCTCTTCGAACTCAATCGCGTTTTCATCGAGATCGATCTTGAGCCAATCGCCATGCCCAGCCTTGCGCACCTGAATCTCCCACACGCCCGGTCGGCCCAGGTCAACGGCAAAAGCATACCGGCCCTCGGCATCGCATGTCCCGGTCAGAAAGGGGTCTTGGGGATTATCGGGCGCATACACCACGACCTGAGCCTCATCCATCGCTTCGCCGGTGTCGAACTGCGCGTGCAATGCAACCTGGATCGTGGTGATGGGGGTTGCCGCCACCGTCACCTGCAGCCCGCTGGACATCACCGAAATACCTTGATCAGATGCCAGCCGGATCAATCCGCTTTCCTCGGCCAGGGGCAGGGTAATGTGCGCGTCGGCGTCGTCAACGGCGACGGCGATCTGCCATGAACCCGCTAGCGCCGGATCGGGCACAAAACTGACCCATCCGTTTCTATCAGTACTTGTTTCCAACCAGGGACTGAGTTCGGCTTCGGCTGCTGCGGGAGCATCGCCCGGCGCGACTTCCGGTGTGAAGACCGTCACGTCTGCTTTGCGGACTGGTTCGCCAGCGAGATCATGCACGATCACTTCGACACGCACCGTCTGTACAGGTGTCAGCGCGTAAGTAATCTCGACGCCATGTGCAGCAGCAGGTGTGACGCCGATCAACAATATCAGGACAAGCCCTGACAGCATGAGAACAGTTATGGGGCGTTGTATCATAGAGACCTCTTTTGATCCTGTTTGGGGCTGGCAGCGCACACCAGCCCCAAACATCTGGTCATTATTCCGCTGTTTCTCCGACGTCGTCGAGCAGGGTCGCGTGGCAGTGCCCTTCACCCACATGGCCCAGTGTCGGCAGGATGTCCACCAGCAGCGTCCAATCGTCTTCGGAAAGCTGTTCTTCCAGCGCAGCCAGGTCGGTGACCAGCACGCCATCTTCGGCCAGCGCCGCGAAAGGCGCAAAGCCCGGCGCGGTCTCGTTCAAACCGTCATCGGGCGGCAGTTCACCGTCGCCGAACACGTGATCGAAGTGAAAGGTCATTTCCAGGTCGGCATAATCATCGGCTTCCAGGATGCCTTTGCGCTCGTCCCCCACATATTCACCGCAAGTATAGGTGTAGGACTGCTCGATGCCCAGTGTGAAATCGATGACCTCGCCGTCTTTTTCCGCCGTTCCGATAATCAGCAGTGTGTAGCCGTCCATGTCGCTTTCTTCGTCCTCGACCGGGACCATCTCCCAGGACAGTGCATTATAGAAGCCTTCCGGCGCATCGACCTCACCTACCAGGAGCGGGTCAGCATCTTCATCACCTTCGGCCAGATCCACCAGATAGGACCCTTCCAGTATGGCCTCGACATCAAAAACTAATTCGGCATCTTCGTCGGCGGGTTCGTAGGGGGGATCGCTCTGATAGGCGGTGATGCCAGTCAAGTTGACGTAAACATGGTCAAATGAGATGGCCCAACCGTCTTTCGAGACGAACCCCTGGCGCACAAAGTCTTCCCCGTTGGCATAGAATTCAAGCGTCCCGGTGGCGGCCTGGGCGAGCGCGATCAGGGCGCTGCTCAGCAGCAGCACAATCAACACAAGCGTGACAAAACGACGAGGCATAGCAACCTGCTCCTTTTACATAATTTTACTGATGTAATTTCTTACGCATATGCATTTCATTATATCCGTTAAGGTATGAGGAGGCAAGAAACAGCCTATCGAGATGGCAGAACGGAGCCGCAGGAAAAGGAAAAGAAAGCGACTTATGTCCTGCGCACGAAAACGACTGGGGCTATGAGCGCATTGAAGGGGAGTTGATCAAACCAGGGTTCACCCGGAAGATCGTGTCCGGTTGGACGGGTTGTGCTGGTGTTGGCATAGTCTTCTCAACTTGGCAAAATGCTGATCAATTGGGCACGCTGGTCGGTGCATTCCGGTTCCAGCAGGGTCGGACAGCGGTCTGGCGTCGCCTGCCCGGCGATCAGTTTCAGGGCGAAGTTAAAGCAGGTCGGCTCACCGCATTCTTTACAGTTGGTCTGTGGCAGCAGGCCAAACACCTGCATAGGAGTCGGGCGGCGGTGTGCGCGGCGCTGGGGTGTTCGAGCGGCCTGCAGATGAATTCATCCGGGTCATAGGGAGCCAATACAGCGGCGGTGATCAGCAGCGTGAGCAGCGCCAGCCCGACAAGCCCCTCAATTCCCAGGACTGTACGCAGGCGTGCCCATAGCGCGGGGCGATAGGCTGATTTGGTCAGCGTCATTTGGGGCGAAAGGCTGCGCTGCATGGTGTTTACGCCTCCCGCAGGCGCGGATCGAGACGATACGGCAGCCAGTCCGCCAGCAGGTTGGCACTCAAGACCATCACCGATACAACGAGAAACACGCCCTGAAGCACCGGGTAATCACGCGCCACCACCGAGTCGAAAATCAGGCGGCCTACACCGGGATAGTTGAACAGGGTTTCGATGAACAACGCGCCGGTCAGGGCAAAACTGGCGTGTGCTGCCAGATGGTGAATGAACGGCAGAATCGCATTGCGCAGCGCGTGACGGTGTTTGATCCGCCCGGCGAGCAGACCCTTGGCACGCGCGACGAACATGTAATCTTCGCCCAGTACGCTGATCACGGTGTTGCGCACCAGCAGAAACTTGCTGCCAACCAGGGCCAGGGTCAGCGTCAGGGCAGGCAAAATCAGGTGCTCACCATAATCTTGAATCGCGTCCCAGGTGGTGTCATAACGTGCAAAGGGTGTGCGTCCACCCGCCAGCGGCAGCCAATCCAGTTTCACCCCAAAGATGATGAGCAAAATCATGCCGGTGAAAAAGACCGGAGCATTGCTGGCAATGATGCTGGTCGTTACCAGAGCTTTGTCCACCAGGGAACCGCGCCGCCATACTGCTTCTGACCCGCTCACAATCCCCGCCAACGACGCGATCCCTAATGCGCTCAGCGTTAGCAGCAGCGTCCAGGGGAGATGTTCCCGAAGGAGATCACCAACGGGCTGGTTCAGCCGGATGGATTGGCCGAGATCGCCGGTGAACGCGCCGGTCAGGTAGGCGGTGTACTGCTGCGTGAGGGGGCGATCCAGGCCGTAGTAAGTTTCCAACGCCTCACGTACCTGGGTGTTGAAGACGTAATCCGAGCTTTCGGAATCCAACAGAGCGGCGAGGGGATCGCCGGGCAACCACCGGGGGAGGAGGAAATTGAGAGTCAGGATGACCCACAGGCTGATAATGTACCCTGCTGCGCGGCGTTGCATACGATCCTGCTGGATACTGGCTAATGAACGAATTCCAGAGTGTATTGGAATCCATTATGCCGTGCGCTGGGTCTTTTTACAAGAAATTATATCTGTAAATTAATTCAAAAATGGCTGTACCTAAATATCGTTTTCGATTTCACGATCACAGGTCGGCTGTCAATTACAATATCTACCGATTTGGGTAATACTCCGCAATATTACTGTTTCGCAGGTGGATTGGCGTGACCGATAAGAAGAAAAAAAACAGCCATCGCGGAGCCAGAATGTTCGAACCCGCACTGGCTGTGCTATTATTCAATCCTTGATTTGAGGGAAAAAACAAGCCCCGCGATACGAAATCAGTATCGCGGGAGCGACGGGAGCGACGGGCATCGACCGCTCGTTGGCTGCGTGATTGTTACGGGAAGATTCAGGCTATTTCTCCGAATTTCA